>NZ_JANYME010000062.1 GCF_026616895.1 Campylobacter sp. MG1 | reverse complement strand
AATTTACATTTACAATGGATTCTAATGTAGTAAATAACGAACAAGGAATGATTAAATTAAGTATAGGTAGCGTAAGCGATACAGCAAATGTAGTTTATGTACCAGCTACCCCTGATAACACAGATGATAAACCAGTTGATGTAGTAACTCCAGTAGAACCTAAACCTGAACCAACTCCAGTAGAACCTGAAGATAAACCAGTTG
>NZ_JANYME010000061.1 GCF_026616895.1 Campylobacter sp. MG1 | reverse complement strand
AATTTACATTTACAATGGATTCTAATGTAGTAAATAACGAACAAGGAATGATTAAATTAAGCATAGGTAGTGTAAGTGATACAGCAAATGTAGTTTATGTACCAGCTACCCCTGATAACACAGATGACAAACCAGTTGATGTAGTAACTCCAGTAGAACCTAAACCTGAACCAACTCCAGTAGAACCTGAAGATAAACCAGTTG
>NZ_JANYME010000060.1 GCF_026616895.1 Campylobacter sp. MG1 | reverse complement strand
CATTACCTTGCAATGAATTTGGTAATTATGAATATCACTTTGCTGTAGTAGGTAATACAAATGTATCAGCTAGTACAAATCTAGTTTATGCTGATTTATCAGGTAATGTAGTTGATAACACAGATGACAAACCAGTTGATGTAGTAACTCCAGTAGAACCTAAACCTGAACCAACTCCAGTAGAACCTGAAGATAAACCAGTTGATAAT
>NZ_JANYME010000059.1 GCF_026616895.1 Campylobacter sp. MG1 | reverse complement strand
GTTTTTCGTTAGAAAAAAAGGAAATTTTAGCAGCTAATAAATATGGTTTTGAAGTAGAATTTAAAGATGGAAAAATAACTAGTGGGGGGGGGTATTTGAGAATGGCTCAAGCACTTTCTTGGTATTTGATTTACAAAGGAAACATAATTGAATAAATTAAATGAAGAACAATATAGAGCTGCAACAGCTAATATAGGTCAAAACTTAATA
>NZ_JANYME010000058.1 GCF_026616895.1 Campylobacter sp. MG1 | reverse complement strand
AAATAATTAATTTCTACAAAAAATATATATTAAAAATATTAATTTAAAGTGATGTATTAGTTTATTTTTACAGTATTTTTCCCTTTTTTGTAATAAAAATATACTTTATCATTTCATAATAATGAAAAAATATATTATTTTTTAATAGTTTAACATTAGCCTTGTCCGTATTTTGTCCGTTAATTATTTAAAACCTATTTTATTTTTCTTAAAATCTTTTTAATAGCTCTATAAT
>NZ_JANYME010000057.1 GCF_026616895.1 Campylobacter sp. MG1 | reverse complement strand
AATCTATGTTTAGTGGGTGTAAAAATTTCAATCAAGCTTTAAGTTTTGATACAAAAAATGTAGTAAATATGAATTATATGTTTGATGGTTGTGAAAATTTCAATCAAGCTTTAAACTTTGATACAAGTAATGTAACAGATATGCAATCTATGTTTAGTGGGTGTAAAAATTTCAATCAAGCTTTAAGTTTTGATACAAAAAATGTAGTAAATATGAATTATATGTTTGATGGTTG
>NZ_JANYME010000056.1 GCF_026616895.1 Campylobacter sp. MG1 | reverse complement strand
CATTACCTTGCAATGAATTTGGTAATTATGAATATCACTTTGCTGTAGTAGGTAATACAAATGTATCAGCTAGTACAAATCTAGTTTATGCTGATTTATCAGGTAATGTAGTTGATAACACAGATGATAAACCAGTTGATGTAGTAACTCCAGTAGAACCTAAACCTGAACCAACTCCAGTAGAACCTGAAGATAAACCAGTTGATAATTCAACTAATGGAATGAAAGTTACTATTTTA
>NZ_JANYME010000055.1 GCF_026616895.1 Campylobacter sp. MG1 | reverse complement strand
CTAGTATGTTTGATAGTTGTCGTAATTTCAATCAGCCTTTAAACTTTGATACAAAAAATGTAGTAAATATGAGTTATATGTTTGATAGTTGTCGTAATTTCAATCAACCTTTAGAACTTGATACAAGCAAAGTAACTAATATGAGTAAGATGTTTAGATATTGTTCTAATTTCAATCAGCCTTTAAACTTTGATACAAAAAATGTAACTGATATGTCTAGTATGTTTGATAGTTGTCGTAATTT
>NZ_JANYME010000054.1 GCF_026616895.1 Campylobacter sp. MG1 | reverse complement strand
TCTGCTAGAACTTAACTGACGCTAAGGCGCGAAAGCGTGGGGAGCAAACAGGATTAGATACCCTGGTAGTCCACGCCCTAAACGATGTATGCTAGTTGTTGGAATGCTAGTCATTTCAGTAATGCACTTAACGGATTAAGCATACCGCCTGGGGAGTACGGTCGCAAGATTAAAACTCAAAGGAATAGACGGGGACCCGCACAAGCGGTGGAGCATGTGGTTTAATTCGAAGATACGCGAAGAACCTTACCTGGG
>NZ_JANYME010000053.1 GCF_026616895.1 Campylobacter sp. MG1 | reverse complement strand
ATTCAACTAATGGAATGAAAGTTACTATTTTAGTAGGTGATGAATCAGGCTCATTTAATAATCAAACTCCAGTAGAACCTGGAACAAAAACAGAAGATAGAACCCCAACATTTGTTGGTGAATTTGACGCTAAAGGTGCACAAAGTGTTGTAATTACTATAGTTGAACCAAATGGTAAAATGACTCAAGATTCATTCATATCAATTGATGGTAAATTTACATATACTCCAACATTACCTTGCAATGAATTTGGTA
>NZ_JANYME010000052.1 GCF_026616895.1 Campylobacter sp. MG1 | reverse complement strand
TCTGCTAGAACTTAACTGACGCTAAGGCGCGAAAGCGTGGGGAGCAAACAGGATTAGATACCCTGGTAGTCCACGCCCTAAACGATGTATGCTAGTTGTTGGAATGCTAGTCATTTCAGTAATGCACCTAACGGATTAAGCATACCGCCTGGGGAGTACGGTCGCAAGATTAAAACTCAAAGGAATAGACGGGGACCCGCACAAGCGGTGGAGCATGTGGTTTAATTCGAAGATACGCGAAGAACCTTACCTGGG
>NZ_JANYME010000051.1 GCF_026616895.1 Campylobacter sp. MG1 | reverse complement strand
CACGGTTTGAAACCCTTTTTAATTATTTTTTTGATTCTTGTTTTTGTTATTGCAAACCTAATTCTATCACAACACGGTTTGAAACTTTATCACATTTTAAAGACCCATCCAATAAAACTCATTGCAAACCTAATTCTATCACACCACGGTTTGAAACCCTTTTTAATTATTTTTTTGATTCTTGTTTTTGTTATTGCAAACCTAATTCTATCACAACACGGTTTGAAACTTTATCACATTTTAAAGACCCATCCAATAAAACTCATTGCAA
>NZ_JANYME010000050.1 GCF_026616895.1 Campylobacter sp. MG1 | reverse complement strand
AAAGAGGAGTTGTTTTATGGGTCTAAAAATTATTCTAAAGAAGAGTCATTGAATATGATTAAAAGTTGGAAAGTAGATGTTGATAAAGTAATATGCGATATTAAAGAAAAAGAAATACTTAATAAATATAGCCATCCTATACTTTTTTGGCACAAAAAAGAGTATAAGTAGAATGTAATAGTGATTAGTAAAAGAGATGATGGTTTTTTTAATTGTTTTATTATATACCTAAGTTATTAAGGAAAAAAATGAATAAAAAAGGTAATAATGCAAAGGCTTTAGCAATGAAACCAAATAGCCCTGTAAAACAAATCATCTCACTAATCATTATCTTATCTTTACTCATTCCTAATTCAATCTTTGCTAATGA
>NZ_JANYME010000049.1 GCF_026616895.1 Campylobacter sp. MG1 | reverse complement strand
ATTATATTCATTATGCAACTAATCAAGGAATTATGTGCGTAGAATTTCTTAAAGAGAATAAAACAGGAACAATAGACATAGATTTTAGTGATGAAGAGTTAAATAATATAAGTATGGGTTTATATGAAGAAAATATTAGAGCAATGTATAACAAGATTGGTTGTTATATTGCTTTAAAGAATAAAATAAGTACATGGGATTTCTTAGGCACAGAACTATCTACTGAAGCCTTGTGTAATGTATTAAAAAAATTCTCAGAAAAAGGCTTAATAGAATTCTTTGACGCACCTGATAAAATTAAAGAGGAGTTGTTTTATGGGTCTAAAAATTATTCTAAAGAAGAGTCATTGAATATGATTAAAAGTTGGAAAGTAGATGTTGATAAAGTAATATGCGATATTAAAGAAAAAGAAA
>NZ_JANYME010000048.1 GCF_026616895.1 Campylobacter sp. MG1 | reverse complement strand
ATTTATAATCTTTTTGATAAAAGTTTTACCAATGCATGGGAATCTTATAAAAGCAATAGCAAAGATACTTGGGTAAATACTTATAATCGTATAGAAGAAGGAAGAAGGCTTTATATTTCCATCAATGGTAGTTTTTAATTTTGAATTTGTGGAGAACCAAAGAGTTTATCAAGAGCTTCTTTGGTCTCATTTTTTGGATCATATTTTTTAGCATCTTTTTTAAAATTTTCAAAATGTTCATTTAAATTTGGCATAGCTTTGTTTTCTATTTTAGGTGGTGTTTTAAAGACATCTTGTAAATTTTGTGTTTGTAAGTTTTCTATTTTTTGAATTTTAATTTGTGTGTTTTCTCCAAAAAGCTTACTTAGTAGTAATTTAATTAGCTTAAAGCCATTGTTTAAGGTGTTTCTATCTTCATCTTTTGCATTAGAGC
>NZ_JANYME010000047.1 GCF_026616895.1 Campylobacter sp. MG1 | reverse complement strand
CTATAATACCTGTTCTTCCGCCACCAATCGCACTTGCATAACTTAAAGCTAATTTTTTAGCCATTTTACTTTCATCTTGATGTACAGCTATCAAACAAGGAGTCCCACCACCTATACTAAATTCATGTCTTACGGTGTGTCCTGGTGCTTTTGGTGCAATCATAATCACATCAATATCTTTTGGGGCAATAATTTGACCATAATGTATGTTAAAGCCATGAGCAAATGCTAAAGTTTTTCCAGATGTTAATTGCGGTTTGATTTCTAAATTAAAAATATCACTTTGAAGCTCATCAGGTGCTAAAATCATAATCACATCAGCTTCTTTTGTAGCTTCTTTAACACTTTTTACAGCAAAACCAGCATTTTGAGCTTTACTCCAACTTTGCCCATCTTCTTTTAAACCTATGATAACATCAACCCCACTATCTCTTAAA
>NZ_JANYME010000046.1 GCF_026616895.1 Campylobacter sp. MG1 | reverse complement strand
ATATAATGCTTGTAAATGTGTGAATGAAGACTATAAAACAGATGGGTTAAATTCAGAAGTTTTTGTCATTTTTAATATAGAAAAAAATATGGCAGTTATTGGTGGCACTTGGTATGGTGGAGAGATGAAAAAAGGTATTTTTTCTATGATGAATTATTGGTTACCTTTGGAAAATAAACTTCCTATGCATTGTAGTGCTAATGTCGGAGAAAAAGGTGATGTAGCTTTATTTTTTGGGCTTAGTGGTACAGGAAAAACAACTCTTTCAACTGATCCAAAAAGAAAATTAATCGGAGATGATGAACATGGATGGGATGATGAGGGAGTGTTTAATTTTGAAGGAGGTTGTTATGCAAAATGTATCAATCTTGATCCAAATAATGAGCCAGAAATTTATGGTGCTATAAAACAAAATGCACTTTTAGAAAATGTAGTTTTAAAAG
>NZ_JANYME010000045.1 GCF_026616895.1 Campylobacter sp. MG1 | reverse complement strand
ATCTCATGCTTGGATTACTTCTTATGCGCCTTATGAAAATCCACAATATGTTGTCGTTGTTTTGATAGAACATGGTAAAAGTGGTAGTAATACAGGTGGTCCTATGCTTTTAAAAATTTATCAAAAATTAATTGATTTAGGCTATATAGATAAAAAATTTCTTAAAAGAAAAACTTAGATTATAAGCATACCATCGCCATAAGAGTAAAAGCGATATTTATTTTTAATTGCTTGGGTGTAAATTTGCAAAGTTTTTTCTCTACCTATAAAGGCTGATACAAGCATTATGAGTGTAGATTTTGGCAGGTGAAAATTTGTCAAAAGATAGTTTAATCTTTGAGGTTTATTATGTGGATGTAAAAATAAATCACAAAATCCTTCTTTGATTTTATATCTTGAATAATACTCTATACATCTAGTTACTGTTGTGCCAACACCTAATAA
>NZ_JANYME010000044.1 GCF_026616895.1 Campylobacter sp. MG1 | reverse complement strand
GATTTGTTCTTTTAAAAATTGCGGATTTTCTTCTAGCATAAGTTTAAAATACAAGCCTTAAAAAGGCTTGTGATTATTTTTTCTTTTTAGGAGTTAATAGCATATTTACATAGCGTCCTTCGAGTAAAGGCTCTTTGTCTCTATCTGCTATATCTTCAACCATTTGCCAAATTTTTTCAAGCAAAGCTACCCCTGCTTCAGGAGAGCCCATCTCACGACCTTTTAAAAACACTCTAAATTTCACATGCTTGCCTTGCTCTAAAAACTCGCTTGCATGTTTGACTTTATAATTAATGTCATTTTGAGCGATTTTCACAGAAAGTTTGATTTCTTTTATATCAATAACTTTTTGTTTTTTCTTTGCTTCTTTTTGTTTCTTTTCTTGTTGATAACGGAATTTTCCATAATCCATTATCTTACATACAGGTGGTTTGGCTTCAGGGGCTATCA
>NZ_JANYME010000043.1 GCF_026616895.1 Campylobacter sp. MG1 | reverse complement strand
CGCTCCATAAGTTTGATTTTAAAATCTTGATCAAAATAAATCATCATATTTCTTGAAAATATAAGATCAAATTTTCCAAGTCTAAATAAAGCATCATCAAAAACATTACAAAGCTCAAAACGACATCTACAAGCAAGAGTCTCTTTCTTTAAATGATACATACCATTTTTTACATCAAAAAAACGCTTTTTTTGACTAAGATTTAATCTAGACACAGAACGCTCTGAATAAGCCATTTCATTACAACGATCTATCATTTTTTTATTAATATCTATACCAATGATATTCATACCTTTAATGAAATTTTCACTTGCCAAAATCGCTAAAGAATAAACCTCTTCACCACTAGAACATGGAGCACAAAGAATATTTACAGGTTTATCAAGAGATTTTATATAAAAAATAACATCTTTTAATTGTTCTAATTCTCTAAAAAAATAAGTCTCACAAAC
>NZ_JANYME010000042.1 GCF_026616895.1 Campylobacter sp. MG1 | reverse complement strand
AATTCCAAGCAAGTTTTAAATTCATTTGCGAGCCTATAAAAATCATAGCTACAGCTGTAATTCTAAACAAATTCATTACAAATTTGGAATTTGTTAAATATTTAACATTAGCTTGAGCATAATAATAATTTCCTATTAAAGAAGTTATTGCAAAAAGAACAATAGCTATAGTAATAAAATGGATTCCAAAGCTACCATAATACTCACGCATAGCTTCTTGAACTAAAGGCATTCCACCATCGATTTTACTTTCTCCAAGTCCTAAATATGCCATAGAAAAAAGAACTAAAAATCCAGAACTTGTACAAACAACAACATCAATTAAAACTGAAAAGGCTTGTATAACACCTTGTTTAGCTGGATGACTTGTCAAAGCTGCTGCAGCTGCATTAGGTG
>NZ_JANYME010000041.1 GCF_026616895.1 Campylobacter sp. MG1 | reverse complement strand
GTTTTAGCAAGTCCTGCAAAAATCAATGATGCCGTGCTTTTTTGTGCTAAGCTTTGCGGCGTGGATGAAATTTATCAAATGGGTGGTGCAGGAGCTATAGCGGCTTTGGCTTACGGTACGCAAAGTGTTTTAAAGGTGGATAAAATTTTTGGCCCAGGAAATGCCTTTGTAACCGAAGCAAAACGCCAAGTAAGTAGCGATATAAACGGAGCAGCTATTGATATGCAAGCAGGACCTAGTGAAGTTTTAGTAATAGCTGATGATTTGGCTAATGAAAAATTTGTAGCTAGTGATTTGCTTTCACAAGCTGAACATGGTGCAGATTCTCAAGTGATTTTGGTGTGTTTAAGTCAAGATTTTGCTAAAAAAGCAAGCGATGAAGTCCAAAGTCAATTAGAACTTTTGCCTCGCAAAGAACTTGCAAGCAAAAGTATTGCGAATTCACGCATTATCATAGCT
>NZ_JANYME010000040.1 GCF_026616895.1 Campylobacter sp. MG1 | reverse complement strand
GATTATGGTTATGTAAATTTAAAAGAATGCAAACTTTGTCATGATCAAGCTTGCATTCAACCTAACTTTGTAGTTTTAAGTCAAGATAAAAGCTTTGCACAAAAAGATGGCTATAGATTTTTCATGGAAAAAGAAATTTATGAGCAAAGCAGAGTCTTAGGTGAAGTTTTAATGGGGCGTTTGCAAGGAGAAGAAATCGTTTTTGAAGATATCAATGAAGAAATTTTAAAAGATATTGAAGAAATCACTCTTTATGCTTGCGGAACAAGCTATCATGCAGCACTAAGTGGAGCATATTTGCTTGAAAGACTTGCTAAAGTTAAAACCAAAGTAGAAGTAGCAAGTGAATTTAGATATAGAGAAGCTATTATAGGAAAAAATACTCTTTTTGTGGTAATTTCACAAAGTGGAGAAACTGCTGATACACTTGAAGCTTTAAAAATAGCAAAAGCTCAAGGGGTAAAAACTTTAGCAATATGC
>NZ_JANYME010000039.1 GCF_026616895.1 Campylobacter sp. MG1 | reverse complement strand
TAGTTACCGCCCACAGCAAAATCAGCGACTGGGGTGAAGTCGTAACAAGGTAACCGTAGGAGAACCTGCGGTTGGATCACCTCCTTTCTAGAGTACATACTCTTTAACTCACACTAAAGAGTAATAATAAATATTTCAAGAGCTCTTGAGAGCTTGTTTGGATATCAAAGGTTGAAATGAGTATTGATATGGGGAATTAGCTCAGCTGGGAGAGCGCCTGCCTTGCACGCAGGAGGTCAGCGGTTCGATCCCGCTATTCTCCACCATATAAAACTTAAACAGAGCATTTAAGCTAAATGTTCTTTCTAGGTTTTATTTAATTTAATTCTATGTTTATATATAGTTTCTAACCTAGTGTTATTTTATTTATCAATGTTAAGAGTCACAAGCAAGTAATATAAAACAATTTCATAAGCTTGTTAAAGGTAATTATACTTAATCTCTTTCTTATTACATATATTAAGTATATATAAGAAAAAGTT
>NZ_JANYME010000038.1 GCF_026616895.1 Campylobacter sp. MG1 | reverse complement strand
GAACAAGCTGCTGCTCAATTAGGTATAGATTTTAGCAGTTTGTTGCCAAAATTTGATGGTAGCGCAAGCGGTAATCGTTCAAAAACAGCTATAAATGCTCCAAGCAATCGAACCGGGGAAGTAAGTTACGGTAATGATTTTAAAATGGGGCTTAATTTAAGCTATGAAATCGATCTTTGGGGAAAATATCGCGATACATATCGCGCCTCAAAATCAGGCTTTAAAGCAAGTGAGTATGATTATGAAGCTGCAAGACTTTCTGTTATTTCAAATACGGTTCAAACTTATTTTAATCTTGTAAATGCTTATGAAAATGAAAATGCTCTTAAAGAAGCCTATGAATCTGCAAAAGAAATTTATAGGATTAATGATGAAAAATTTCAAGTTGGCGCTGTAGGTGAATATGAACTTGCTCAAGCAAGAGCCAACTTAGAAAGTATGGCTTTGCAATATAATGAAGCAAAATTAAATAAAGAAAATTAC
>NZ_JANYME010000037.1 GCF_026616895.1 Campylobacter sp. MG1 | reverse complement strand
TGAAATGAAAGATATTATGGATTTTACTTATAAAAATTGTATTGATGGATTTAATAGCGTAGAGCCTAGTATTGAAGAAAAGCTTGAGAGTGAAAAAAATGATGAAATGTTTAATCAATACATAGCAAAATCTTATAAAAATAAATTGTTTTAAAGAATATAAGCTTTATTTTAAAAGCTAATATTTATACTTTTAGTCTATTTGATTAAAAACAAAATTACCTAATAATTAAATATATTGCTATTACGATAAGGGTAATTAATAGCTTTGTGTTTTTATTGTTTTCTTTAAATTTAGCTAAATAATTTAAAACTCTTAATCAAATGAGATGTAAAACCAATACTTAATTTAGCAGAGTAAAAAACACTTGCAAAAACACTACCCCCCCCCAACACTAAAAACTTATATCCTAATTATGTTTTATATGCGTAATAAATACTTTTATATAATCAATCTAATTAATTTAATTACTTACTAAGCTTAGGTATTAACTTACTCTAAAGTA
>NZ_JANYME010000036.1 GCF_026616895.1 Campylobacter sp. MG1 | reverse complement strand
ACCTACAAATTCACCTGCTGCAAACAATCCTTGTATGATATTGTTTTGTTTATCATAAACTCTAGCTTCAGTATCAATTTTAACTCCACCCATAGTATGATGAACTTTTGGTAAAGCTCTCCAAGCATAAAAAGGAGGTTTTGAAATATCTACAACCTTTCCATCAAGCTTAAAAAATGGCTTACCCATTTCTAAATCTTTACCACTTTTTACATAACTATTATAATCATCTATGCTTTTTTTAAGCCCATCATAAGGGATAGAATAAAACTGAGCTAGTTCTTCAATGCTATCAAATTTTTTAATCACATTTTTGTGAAGCCCTCTATAAACATTTGCTTTGGTTGTACCTGTAGCACCAACGCTATCACAAATTACAACAGGATGGGTTAAGCTACCATCTGGATTTTTATTAATTTTCAAAATAGCATCTGCGCGGATTTTTCTATCTGCTAATTCATTGATAAATCTTTTTCCTGTTCTAGCATCAACCATAATCCCATAAGCAAAAGCTGGTATAGCAAACAC
>NZ_JANYME010000035.1 GCF_026616895.1 Campylobacter sp. MG1 | reverse complement strand
CTTTTTTATAATATATATCATAATTGATGTTGCTACAAATGTTATTGCAAAAGCAATTATGTAAGATATACAGTATTTATCCGTTGCTCCAAAAAATCTAGCTATATCATACATATCTAAACGATAATCTCTTGCTACACGACCTCCTGTCCAAATTACAAATATAATTGGTGCAATAAAATAACCTCCTATAATACTTGTTACAATACTAATAATAAATGTTTTAATCGTATATTTTTTCATTGTTTTTTCCTTTTAAAATAATTTTATTTTATTCATTCTTTAAATTTAAAGTAAATTAACTAAACCTAATAAAATAGAACTTTTATTCATAATTACTCCTTTAATAAATAAAAATTATTATAGCACCCCCCCCCATTAACAAAAAATTAATAAATTAAAAATTATTTAATAATTTATTTAATATTTTTTAAAATAAATAAAGTTATAGAAAGATTTAAATTTAAAAAGTTTTAGAATATTTTTAATGCTAATAAAGATAATTTGTATTAGCTAACTAGCTACTTA
>NZ_JANYME010000034.1 GCF_026616895.1 Campylobacter sp. MG1 | reverse complement strand
TATACATCACATTTTAGAGTTTATAACTGCTTTGATTTGTCTTTATATAGTCTAGATAAATCGCAAGAATAAAATAGGCAAGGGAGAGGCTAAAGCTATCTAAAATGTAATTAAATTTTATATCATAATAAGGATGTTTATACTAACTAATGTTATTTTATGTGTTTTATCTACTATTGTTTTTATACAAAGTTTAAAGCTTAAAAAACTTGGTAGCGAATTAGATGATATTAAAGAAAAATTTAAGCTTTAATTTTAATTTAAAATTTTTATCATTTTTAGCTTAGTTTTCTTAAACGCTAGTTTAAGTTTAAACTAAGCTTTTTAATTTTATCTTGTAAATAGCTTAAAATTATGTTGAAATAATGTTTTAAAGTTATTTTGTAAGTTAATTTTTTAAGTTGATTTTTAATATTATTTTGCAATCTTAAACCACATAGAAAATCATTAAAACACGAATTTAAGGACTTTGCAATATTAATTCAATTTTGTGCATTTTGTAAAATTTCTATTTGTTACACATGCGTATTTTTGTGTGTTAATTTGACCTATATTAAAAACTGTTTAAAA
>NZ_JANYME010000033.1 GCF_026616895.1 Campylobacter sp. MG1 | reverse complement strand
TCATATAAACCCATACTTATATTATTTAACTCTTCATCACTAAAATCTATGTCTATTGTTCCTGTTTTATTCTCTTTAAGAAATTCTACGCACATAATTCCTTGATTAGTTGCATAATGAATATAATTTAAATCTACCCAACCAAGAGTAGGACAATAATCTCCAAACCAATAAACACCTTTAGCATTTTTATAATCTTTATGCCAAGGATTATTAGGCATATTCTCTTTTAGATAATTTATCATCTCATCATTATTTAAATCCCAAACATATTTTCTGCTTATAGTATTTTTCAATGGATTATCATTTAAAACTTGTGATGTTCCATCATCGCTAAAATCCCAAATAAATCTTTGATAATCTTCTTGTTCTATTTCTTCTTTAGCTTCTAATACTTTTGGTGGATAAAGCACAACTAATTCTAAATCTAGCATTCTTTTTAGAGCTGTTAAGAATATTTCTTTTTTTAATCTATCATTATTAATATCACATACTTTTATATTATTTTTATTAGCAATTAGTTTTATACTATCATCATAGATTGTAAATAAAAAGCCTTTGTAATTATCATCTCTTATTTTAAGTAA
>NZ_JANYME010000032.1 GCF_026616895.1 Campylobacter sp. MG1 | reverse complement strand
TTATTACTCTTTAGTGTGAGTTAAAGAGTATGTACTCTAGAAAGGAGGTGATCCAACCGCAGGTTCTCCTACGGTTACCTTGTTACGACTTCACCCCAGTCGCTGATTTTGCTGTGGGCGGTAACTAGTTTAGTATTCCGACTTAAAGCACAATCAACTCCCATGGTGTGACGGGCGGTGAGTACAAGACCCGGGAACGTATTCACCGTAACATAGCTGATTTACGATTACTAGCGATTCCGGCTTCATGCTCTCGAGTTGCAGAGAACAATCCGAACTAAGACATATTTTATAGATTTGCTCCACCTCGCGGTATTGCTTCTCATTGTATATGCCATTGTAGCACGTGTGTAGCCCTGGGCATAAGGGCCATGATGACTTGACGTCGTCCACACCTTCCTCCTCCTTGCGAAGGCAGTCTATTTAGAGTGCTCAGCCGAACTGTTAGCAACTAAATACGTGGGTTGCGCTCGTTGCGGGACTTAACCCAACATCTCACGACACGAGCTGACGACAGCCGTGCAGCACCTGTCTCTAAGTTCTAGCAAGCTAGCACCCTCGTATCTCTACAAGGTTCTTAGGATATCAAGCCCAGGTAAGGTTCTTCGCGTATCTTCGAATTAAACCACATGCTCCACCGCTTGTGCGGGTCCCCGTCTATTCCTTTGAGTTTTAATCTTGCGACCGTACTCCCCAGGCGGTATGCTTAATCCGTTA
>NZ_JANYME010000031.1 GCF_026616895.1 Campylobacter sp. MG1 | reverse complement strand
ATTAGATTAAAAATTATAAGCAAACCCTAAATTTACATTGTAGTTATTATTAAAGTGTTTTGTAATACTCTTAGTTAAGTCTAAACCTATGCTTGTATTAGGACTAGGTTTATAATCAATTCTAAATTTAATTTCTAAGCCACTATCTTTTATTCTTTCAAAATTATAATCAATTCCATCGCTTACACTATTAATAGGACTATTGTTTAAATCTTTAATATAAGATGCTTCAGTTTTTAAACTTAGTTTATCATTTATATTAGCACCAGCTTTAATACCTACCTTTGTTGTGTATTGTATATCTTTTTTAGTTGATATATCTAATGCTTGGTTATTAATATTTATACTAGGATAATAAGTTGCAATTAATTTAATATTAGGCTCTAAGTAATAATTACTTCCAATCCTTTGTCCTAATTTAATCTTTGCTTGCCATATATTATCATATCTTGTAGTATCAATTAAGGCTATATCACTTTTATAATTACTTTTTAATGCTAAGAAATTTAAATCATAATCAATAAATGTTCCTTGATTAAAATTCATTCCAGCATAAATACCAATGCTATTTACATCAATATTAGTGCTTAGTGTTTTATTTGACTTTAGTTTAGACTTAGATGCTTTTATACCATATACTAAATTAAAATTATTAAAGTCTAATTTATTATCTACTCCTATATAAACTCTATTAGCTTTTAAGTTATTTGTATTAGTTTCTAAATAATTATAATCAGTATTTATCCAAAAACCTTTATTAGTTTCATTGTTTCTTA
>NZ_JANYME010000030.1 GCF_026616895.1 Campylobacter sp. MG1 | reverse complement strand
AAACCAGTTGATGTAGTAACTCCAGTAGAACCTAAACCTGAACCAACTCCAGTAGAACCTGAAGATAAACCAGTTGATAATGTTATCCCATCTACTCCATTAAACCCAGCTACTAAATTATTTACAGATATTCTTATTACTTCAATTAATGGTGATAATACTGTAGTTGATGATAGAGCAGAAGTTAATGAAGGTAAATTAGTAATTACTGCTAAATTAGATGACTTTAAAGGTAAAGAAGGCGAATACACATTTACAGTAAATAGCAATGTAAACAATGCAGGTTTAGAACAAAAAGTTACAGCTTATGTAAATGCTAATGGTGAATTTACATTTACAATGGATTCTAATGTAGTAAATAACGAACAAGGAATGATTAAATTAAGCATAGGTAGTGTAAGTGATACAGCAAATGTAGTTTATGTACCAGCTACCCCTGATAACACAGATGATAAACCAGTTGATGTAGTAACTCCAGTAGAACCTAAACCAACTCCAGTAGAACCTGAAGTTAAACCTGAACCAACTCCAGTTGTTCCTGAAGATAAACCAGTTGATAATGTTATCCCATCTACTCCATTAAACCCAGCTACTAAATTATTTACAGATATTCTTATTACTTCAATTAATGGTGATAATACTGTAGTTGATGATAGAGCAGAAGTTAATGAAGGTAAATTAGTAATTACTGCTAAATTAGATGACTTTAAAGGTAAAGAAGGCGAATACACATTTACAGTAAATAGCAATGTAAACAATGCAGGTTTAGAAGAAAAAGTTACAGCTTATGTAAATGCTAATGGTGAATTTACATTTACAATGGATTCTAATGTAGTAAATAACGAACAAGGAATGATTAAATTAAGTATAGGTAGCGTAAGCGATACAGCAAATGTAGTTTATGTACCAGCTACCCCTGATAACACAGATGA
>NZ_JANYME010000028.1 GCF_026616895.1 Campylobacter sp. MG1 | reverse complement strand
ACGATTACGAAAATCAACTCAATCATTGTAAAGCCCTTTTTCATGGGTCACTCCTTAAAAAATAAATTTCACTTTATTTACACAAATGTAAAAAAAGTTAGGTTATTTTATTTAACACGAACTTAAATATTACTTAAAATAAAATAAATTTCTAAGTTTCTTATTTTCTTTTATGGAAAAAATTTCGTGAGAATAAACTCTACTTAACATTGTTATGTCATTATGTCCTAAATTTTTCGCTATTATCGGTAAATCTATTTTTAAATGCAAACAATTTGAAGCATAAGTATGTCTTATAGAATGCAAACTCCCTATTTTTAAATTTAAAGATTTTTTTAATTTTTTGAATTGATAATATATTGTAAAATAATCTACATTAAATTTCTTAAAATTAATTTTTTCTAATTCTTGTTTTAAAATATCGGCTAGGGGGATGTTTCTAAAATTACCATTTTTAGGGCTTGTTAATCCATATCTTGTGGCGTTTTTGTTTATGCTTATATAATTTTTTTTATAATTTATGTCTTTATTTGTGATGGCTAAAATTTCACTAGCTCTAGCTCCTGTGTAAAATGCAAAATATAAAAATATCTTAAGTTCTCCTGTAGCTTTATTTAGTAGCTTTTTTATGTGGGATTGTTTTATGGTTTTATTTATTTTGATTTTTGATTTATTTTTTAAAAATTTATTTAGATTTTTTAGTGGATTTTTAGTAATTATTCCAAAATCTATGGCTAGATTTAGCCCTTCATTAGCATAAGAAAGTATTTGTTTTATGGTGCTTTGCTTTAATGATTTTTGTTTAAGTTTTGTTAATAAATAATATGCTTTTTCTTTGTTAAATTCGGTAATTTTTGTGTTTTTTAAAATACTAAAAAGTGTTTTATGTAGGTATTTTTTATTTTCTATGGTGCTTTGTTTTAATTGAGAACTTTTTAATTTTGTAGAAATTTGGCAAAAATATTCAAGACTTTTTTCTTTATTTTTTAAATGTAGAAATTTTAATATTTGCTTGAATGTAAAATTTAATAAATGTTTTAAATATTTAAACATTTTAGTCCTTTTTTAAGAAATTTTTTATGTGAAATATTTTAGATAAAAATAATGTGAATTTAAGCCTATTTTTCATTACACCTTTGTGTAAATAAAGTGAAATTTATTTTTTAAGGAGTGACCCATGAAAAAGGGCTTTACAATGATTGAGTTGATTTTCGTAATCGT
>NZ_JANYME010000027.1 GCF_026616895.1 Campylobacter sp. MG1 | reverse complement strand
TCTGTTACATTACTTGTATCAAAGTTTAAAGGTTGATTGAAATTTTCACAACCATAAAACATACCATACATATCAGTTACATTACTTGTATCAAAATTTAAAGCTTGGTTGAAATTTTCACAACCATAAAACATATACATCATATTTACTACATTTTTTGTGTCAAAGCTTAAAGGCTGATTGAAATTAGAACAACGGCTAAACATAGCACCCATATCAGTTACATTGCTTGTATCAAAGTTTAAAGTTTGATTAAAATTAAAACAACTATGAAACATCTCACTCATATTAGTTACATTACTTGTATCAAAATTTAAAGCTTGGTTGAAATTTTCACAACCATAAAACATATCACTCATATCAGTTACATTTGATGTATCAAAGTTTAAAGGTTGATTGAAATTTTCACAAAAATAAAACATATAGCTCATATTTGCTACATTGCTTGTATTAAAGTTTAAAGCTTGGTTAAAATTTTTACATTCTCTAAACATATCACTCATATCAGTTACATTTGATGTATCAAAGTTTAAAGGTTGATTGAAACTATAACAACTTTTAAACATAAAACTCATATCAATTACATTTGATGTATCAAAGTTTAAAGGTTGATTGAAATTTTCACAACCATAAAACATAGCACCCATATCAGTTACATTGCTTGTATCAAAATCTAAAGGCTGATTGAAATTATTGCAACCATAAAACATATAGCTCATATCAGTTACATTGCTTGTATCAAAGTTTAAAGGCTGGTTAAAATTAGAACAACCATAAAACATAGAATTCATACTAGTTACATTGCTTGTATCCCAAGTATTTATACCACTAAAGTCTTTTCTATTACTATCTTGAAATAATTCACTCATATCAGTAATTAAGCTTGTATCAATATCACCTAAGTATAACTCTTCATTATCGCATAACTCTTTTAGCTCATCTTTAGTAGTTGGCTTATATTTTTTCATAAAATCTCCTTAATCAAATTCCTAATTCAAATTCTTTTAAAAATTAGAAGAATTTGAATTAGGAATTTCGTTTGTTTGAAATACTACAAAATACTCAAACAAACGAAATTTAATGATTATTTGCCTAACTTATCGCAACCTTCAAACATATCTTCTTGCTCTTTTACATTACTCATATCAAAATTAGGTTTATGGGTTAAGCTAGAGCAACAATAAAACATATAGCTCATATTTGTTACATTTTTGGTATCAAAGTTTAAAGGCTGATTGAAGTTTTTGCAATTCCAAAACATATAACTCATATTGGTTACATTTCTTGTATCAAGTTCTAAAGGTTGATTGAAATTACGACAACTATCAAACATATAACTCATATTTACTACATTTTTTGTATCAAAGTTTAAAGGCTGATTGAAATTACGACAACTATCAAACATACTAG
>NZ_JANYME010000026.1 GCF_026616895.1 Campylobacter sp. MG1 | reverse complement strand
GTTATTACAATATTATGCTAAAAC
Source organism: Campylobacter sp. MG1 (assembly GCF_026616895.1). Taxonomy (NCBI): domain Bacteria; kingdom Pseudomonadati; phylum Campylobacterota; class Epsilonproteobacteria; order Campylobacterales; family Campylobacteraceae; genus Campylobacter; species Campylobacter sp. MG1. Next base: position 1,842 of record NZ_JANYME010000026.1, on the reverse strand, counting down.
ATCAGAATTACCTGATTTAACAAAAGTAAAAATTGAAGATATTACAAATGTTACTGGTTTAAAAATTAATGGTAATGCTATAGATGTTAAAGTTGGTAAAGATGAGGATTGCTTTAAAATAACATTTAGTACAACTGACAGTTCTATGACAATTACTCCTGGTGCAAATAAAGGGACAGTATGTAAGACTGCTATAGCTGCAGCAAAAGCTGCTAGACTAATTAATGATGATGGAAGTGCTAAAACTGAAAAATTAGGTGGCGGTTCAATTTACGATACAACTGATATTAAATAATTATAATTTTATTAATATTTTAAGCCTTAGCTAGTTTTAGCTAGGGTTTTCTAAGGAAAATGATGAGACCAGCCTTTACAATGATAGAATTAATATTTGTGATAGTTGTAATCGCAATATTAGCTGGACTTGCAGTTCCTAAAATGCTTTTAATCAAAAATGATGCTAGTGTTACTAAAGAATTAGCAAATATTGAAATTTTAAAAAATGATTTATCTTTATATTATGCTAGACACTCAAAATTACCAGATGGCTTGATAAATCCGATACATTTTACACAAATATCAAATATATTTTGGAGTGATAATACTACGATTGATTTTAAATTCCCAAAAGAAACTTGCATAAAAATAAAAATAGACAATGAAAATGCTAGTATAACATTTAGCCCGATAAATAACCCTATACCATTATGCAAAACTTTGCAATTTGCATTAGCAAAATCATCATTATTAAATTTAGAAAACAACACTATCAAGGATAAGATGATATCATTAGGTGGCGGTTCTATCTACAATACAAGTAATGTTAAATAAATTAAAATCAGTTATATACTTTATAATTATTTATAAAACCTAAAAATTAATAAACCCCTACAACTCCACCAACGGGTATATAAACAATATCACTTTTAGATATATTAGTAAAATTATTATTTGTTTTTGAAATCCTATTTGTTAAAACACTTATTTTTGAAAAAATACTTAAGAATTTAAAGTTTGATTATAAGAATTTATTTTTATTGTTAAATTTAAAAACCTAGCTAAGCTAGGAAAATATTAGAACATAATATTATTTTTTATTTTCATAAAATGTAATTAAGTCATTAATTAAATCTATGTTTTCTACTATTTTTTCATCAGCTTCAGCTTTTAATCCCTTTAAAAGTATTAATGAAAATTTATCATTTAAACGCATAGGACAAATAGCATTACCTTGAACTGGATAAGCTGTCGCAACCCCTTCTACTTCTTTCCAATAAACCCCAATGGCATTTTCTAAATTCTCATTAGTATAAAATGCTTTTACAGCTACTATTCTACCATCATCATAAATTATTTCTGGGTCTTTCCAAGTACTTGCTAAAAAAGTTCTCATAAATCACTCCTTATTATTTTAAAACCTAGCTAAATAAAGCTAGGTTATTATTTTTTTTTACTATCTTTTATAATTATGGAGCTTTTGGTGTATCCATAGCACTAGTATCATAAATAGAACCGCCACCTAATCTTTCTGTTTTTTCTGCTGGTACATTGCTATCTTTTGTTGTTTCAGCTAGTAATCCACTCTTAATAGCTGCAACTTGTGCTGTTTTACAAATTTGTTTTGCATTTGCTTTTGGAGTAACTGTCATACTTGAATTACTATTATCAAAAGATATAACAAAGCAATCAGTATCATCTTTACCTACTTTGAACTTAAAAGTAGCACCATTTGTTCCAGCTGTTCCTAATGCCACCTCAGTAATATTTGTTAAATTTGCTAAATCAGCATCTTTAAAATCCGTTCCTGGTAATTCTGATTTGGTTGCATAGTATTTTAATACT
>NZ_JANYME010000025.1 GCF_026616895.1 Campylobacter sp. MG1 | reverse complement strand
TATTTTTATTAGCAATTAGTTTTATACTATCATCATAGATTGTAAATAAAAAGCCTTTGTAATTATCATCTCTTATTTTAAGTAATTCTTCATCACTAAATTCTATGTTTAGTTTGATTGGAGATGGGATATTGTTTTTATATATTTGACATATGCCAGGGCAATAATAGCCAAATGCATAATCAGGACCCCATTTGGCATGTTCATCTTTTGGCATATGCTTTTTAAAATACTCTATTATCTCATTGCTATCTACATCCCAATTTCCATTTTTTTGATTTATTATAAAACCTTTTAGTTCTAGTTCTTTAGGCACATAAAATTCTAATAATTCTAATTCCATTAATCCTTTAATAGCTAAAAAGAAAATTTCATCTTTGGTTTTACTATCTAAAGGATTATGTTCTAAATTATATTTTTCCTTAAAATAATCTATTACATCATAATATAAACTATAAGTTAAATCAGAATCCATAAGATAAATCTCATATAAATCCTCTTTATTTAATTCTATTTTCATAATTGCTCCTTATTAAATTTATTTTTAATTTTTTTAATCACTTTCTTTAGAGTTTGATTGTAATCTAGGAAATTTTAACTCGATTCTTTGTTCTAAATCATTATTTGGTATATAATCTATAGTCCAAGGTTGCTCTCCATTTGGTAAATTACTGCTAGAAACTTCTCTTAAATTAAATTTTCCTTTATCATTATTTATAGTATATAATTTTCCTTCATTTATTACACCAGTTTCTCTAACTTTCGCTCTTATTTTTCTCCATTTAGGCAACTCTTTTCCTCCTCCAAGCTCTACAAACAATCGCTCAACTTCTTTATCACTAATTCTTTCATTAAATACTACTCCTTTACCATTGCTAGCTTCTTTATTTACGCTAAAAGTTTTTTCTCCTATCTTTAGATTGCCTTGTTTATTTTTATGAAGTTCTTTAATTAAATTTGCACGCTCTATTTGAATATCTTTTATAGGTTTTGTAAGGTTTATTACCGTTCCATCTCTTAATTTTATGATATTTTTTCCAACTTCAGCTATTTCTTTAGTAACTGTATTGGCAATATTTGTATCAGATATTTTGTTATCTATGTCTATTTTGTTTAATAGCGAATTATTAGTTTCTTTTACTAAGGTCTTCTCTACTGTATTTTTTGTTGTTTTATCAATTAATGTTGTTGCTTTTGTTGCTTTAGCACCAGCACCCCAACCTGTAAAGCTCATAATCGTAGATACAGTTTCATTAGCTAATTCACCATATTTTTCTTCTGCTGCTGTTTTATCTCCTACTAATAAATCTATTTTAGATTTAGTGTATATATCATAGTTATCTAAGGCATAATCATTAATAGTATCTATTGGATGTACAATAAAATCCCAAATAGAATTTAAAGCACCTATTCCAATAGCCTCTGCAGTTTCTAAAGGACTTTCTAAAAGTGCTTTTCCTAATTCCTCGTATGGTTTTATTATGCCATTTATAATATTACTTGATGTAGAAAAAATATTACTATCGTTTGTAGTTTTTACATATAAATATTTATCATAAAATTTTTCATTATTGCTATAGTCTATAAACCCAAGATATCTATCTTTATATTGTTCTTTAGTTGGTCTAAATAAAATAGATAGTTGTATTTCTTTATTGTTATTTAAAAGTACAGTAGCGTTTTTATTTGAATTATCTTTTATAAAATCTTTAGCTATATTGATATCATCTAATTCTTTAGCACTTAAGATTTTTTTATAATAATCATCAAAGCTTTTATCTACTAAAGATATACCACCTTTTGCAAGTAAAACTTTAGCCTCTTTAAATGATATTTTTTTACCTAAAGGATTTTTGTTATTTAAAAATGTTTGAAATTTTTTAATGTTATTTTTATCTTCTAAAAAGTCTATTTCTAATGTGGCTAACTGCCTATTAACTCCTAAATCTTTATTTAAATTTAAAAACTCAGCATTTGCTTTATTGTAATAATTTGAATATGTTGTAAAATCAAGCTCATTTGTAAAGTTTTTAGAATATTCTTTATTTACA
>NZ_JANYME010000024.1 GCF_026616895.1 Campylobacter sp. MG1 | reverse complement strand
TAAAATATCTATTTTTATAATCTCATACTAAAAAACATAATTAAGCAAATTATTTAAAGTAAAGGTTTTAAAAAGGCTAACCAATAAATAGTTTTTAAAGTAATAAATGAATATAATAATAAAAAAATACCTAAGTAAAAATACTACATATAAAAAATACTAACTATAAAAAATAATTAAACAATACACTTACTAAAGCATTAAAAACCTAAGCAATTAAAAAAGCTAAACAAAGCTAAAAAAGAAAGCAACAATAAAAACTTACCTTTTAGCCCTATCCCGTTTTCATAAATAAATATACATATAAAAATAAAAAAAATATAAAAATTATATAAACTAAAAAATAAAAGAAAGGAGTTAAAAAAGATTTTAACAAGTCCGCAACGAGCTACTTTCCCCATGCCAGTAAGGCGTAGTATCATCACCCACAATGTGCTTAGCTTCTTGGTTCGGGATGGGACAAGGCGTTACCACATTTGTATAATCACGGACATTGTTATTTAAATCTATTAGTATTTAATAAACTTAAATAACAATGTTAAAAGCAAGTAATTTAAACTCTTAAACTTACTAAAGTAATAAACCTTAGCAAGGAAGTAATGCTTATTTAAAGTAAGCGGACGGTCTATTAGTATTGGTCAGCTAAATGGCTTTCACCACTTACACACCCAACCTATCAAGCAGCTAGTCTTGCTGCGACCTTAAGAGAAGATTCATCTTAGAGTTGGCTTCGAGCTTAGATGCTTTCAGCTCTTATCACATCCGAACTTAGCTACGCTGCGATGCTCTTGGCAGAACAACAGCTACACCAGTGGTTCGTTCAACCCGGTCCTCTCGTACTAGGGTCAAATCTCTTCAATCTTCTTACGCCCACGGCAGATAGGGACCGAACTGTCTCACGACGTTCTGAACCCAGCTCGCGTACCGCTTTAAATGGCGAACAGCCATACCCTTGGGACCTGCTCCAGCCCCAGGATGCGATGAGCCGACATCGAGGTGCCAAACCTCCCCGTCGATGTGAGCTCTTGGGGGAGATCAGCCTGTTATCCCCGGGGTACCTTTTATCCTTTGAGCGATGGCCCTTCCACACAGAACCACCGGATCACTAAGACCGACTTTCGTCTCTGCTTGACGTGTTTGTCTTGCAGTTAAGCTGGTTTATGCCTTTATACTCTACAAACGATTTCCAACCGTTTTGAACCAACCTTTGTAAGCCTCCGTTATTTTTTGGGAGGCGACCGCCCCAGTCAAACTACCCACCAGACATTGTCCTACATGAGGATAACTCACGCTAGTTAGCTACCCGAATAAGAAAGAGTGGTATCTCAACGATGGCTCATTATAAACTGGCGTCTATAACTCAAAGCCTCCCACCTATCCTGCACATTCTTATCCAAGTAGCAGTGTCAAGCTGTAGTAAAGGTCCACGGGGTCTTTCCGTCTTGCCGCGGGTAGGAGGAATTTTCACCTCCACTACAATTTCACTGGATCCCTCTTTGAGACAGCTCCCATCTCGTTACGCCATTCATGCAGGTCGGTATTTAACCGACAAGGAATTTCGCTACCTTAGGACCGTTATAGTTACGGCCGCCGTTTACTCGGGCTTCGATCAAGAGCTTCGCATTGCTGCTGACCCCATCAATTAACCTTCGAGCACCGGGCAGGCGTCACACCCTATACATCCACTTACGTGTTAGCAGAGTGCTGTGTTTTTGGTAAACAGTCGGGAGGGACTCTTTGTTGTAAGTTTCCTTGCTTTCGAAGTCAAATTCTAATACAAGGCTAACCACACCTTATACCGAAGATACGGTGCTATTTTGCAGAGTTCCTTAAAGAGAGTTCTTCCACGCGCCTTAGAATACTCATCCCACCCACCTGTGTCGGTTTACGGTACGGGCAACATTATCTAAACTTAGAAACTTTTCTTGGCTCGACGGCATCAGCAATTCTTCCTTCCATCCGAAGACTTCAGAAAGCCTTTCAGTTCTCGGTCTAATGTTATACGGATTTGCCTGTATAACAACCTACTACCTTAGACTAGCACTTCCATCCGCTAGCTTGCTCAGCCCTAAGCGTCCTTCCATCGCACAATAATGTTGGTATTGGAATATTAACCAATTTTCCATCGCATACCCCTTTCGGACTTTGCTTAGGACCCGACTAACCCTACGATGACGAGCATCGCGTAGGAAACCTTGGGTTTACGGCGTTAATGATTCTCACATTAATTATCGCTACTCATGCCTGCATGCTCACTTCTATACGCTCCAACGCTCCTTACCGGTACATCTTCAACGCCTATAGAACGCTCTCCTACCACTTGCACTTAACTCTAATTACTTCTTGCTTATTTTAGCTTATGCTATTTTAAAGAAATATAACTTTAAATAAAAGCTCTTAGCTAAATAATTAGAGTTAAGTGCAAGTCTACAGCTTCGGTACTTATTTTAGCCCCGTTATATTTTCCGCGCAAAATCACTAGACCAGTGAGCTATTACGCTTTCTTTAAAGGATGGCTGCTTCTAAGCCAACCTCCTGGTTGTTAAAGTAACTTCACATCGTTTTCCACTCAAATAAGATTTAGGGACCTTAGCTGGTAGTCTGGGTTGTTCCCCTCTCGACGACGGATTTTATCACTCGCCGCCTGACTGCTGTGATTACACTATAAGTATTCGGAGTTTGATAGGGTTTGGTACATTGGTGTATGCCCTAGCCCATTCAGTGCTCTACCCCTTATAGCTACTACACAACGCTATACCTAAATATATTTCGGAGAGAACCAGCTATCACGAAGTTTGATTGGCCTTTCACCCCTATCCACAAGTCATCCGGAGCCGTTTCAATGGCCGTCGGTTGGGTCCTCCACTAGTTCTTACACTAGCTTCAACCTGCTCATGGATAGATCACTTCGTTTCGGGTCTGCAGCATCTGACTTATCGCCCTATTAAGACTCGCTTTCGCTACGGCTTCACGTTAGCTTAACCTTGCCAGACACCACAACTCGCAGGCTCATTATGCAAAAGGCAGTCCATCACCCTGTATTGCTACATAGGGCTCTGAATGATTGTAAGCAAATGGTTTCAGGTTCTATTTCACTCTGATCACCTCAGTTCTTTTCACCTTTCCCTCACGGTACTTGTACACTATCGGTCAGACATTAGTATTTAGGGTTGGATCGTGGTCGACCCAGCTTCAGACAAGATTTCACGTGTCTCGCCCTACTCAGGATACTGCTAAGTAAAGTAAAGATTTTATGTACGGGAGTATCACCCTCTACGCTCAAGCTTTCCAACTTGTTCTACTATCTTTGCTTAGTCTTTGTTGCAGTCCTACAACCCCACTAGTAAACTAGTGGTTTGCCCTCTTACGCTTTCGCTCGCCGCTACTAGCGTAATCTCTATTGATTTCTTTTCCTGTTGGTACTAAGATGTTTCAATTCCCAACGTTCGCTCCATATATGGTAATACATATCTCTATGTATTGGGTTGCCCCATTCGGAAATCTACGAATTAATGCCCCTTGACGGCTCCTCGTAGCTTATCGCAGTCTAGTACGTCCTTCATCGCCTTTGTCTGCCAAGGCATCCACCATTTGCTCTTATTAGCTTACCTTTGTTAATAATGTTATTAATATTTTTACAATTAATAGTATTAATTGAAATATATTTGCATGCATTATTGTTATTGTTTTTAGTATTACTAAAACGCATTACTTCCTTGCTAAAGTTTTTATGTAATTATTAATCTTAATCTTCAAGACGGAAAGCGTCTAAGCTGTGATGCTTAAAAACTTTTTCTTATATATACTTAATATATGTAATAAGAAAGAGATTAAGTATAATTACCTTTAACAAGCTTATGAAATTGTTTTATATTACTTGCTTGTGACTCTTAACATTGATAAATAAAATAACA
>NZ_JANYME010000023.1 GCF_026616895.1 Campylobacter sp. MG1 | reverse complement strand
CTTTTTTTAATCTATCATTATTAATATCACATACTTTTATATTATTTTTATTAGCAATTAGTTTTATACTATCATCATAGATTGTAAATAAAAAGCCTTTGTAATTATCATCTCTTATTTTAAGTAACTCTTCATCGCTAAATTCTATGTTTAGTTTGATTGGAGATGGTATGTCGTTTGTGTATATTTGACATATACTAGGGCAATAATAGCCTTCTAAATATTCAAGACCACTATCATCCCAAATATCAACTGGATCCCAAACACCAACTGGCATATGCTTTTTAAAATACTCTATTATCTCATCACTACTTGCATCCCAATTTCCATTTTTTTGATTTCTTATAAAACCTTTTAGTTCCAGTTCTTTAGGCACATAAAATTCTAATAATTCTAATTCCATTAATCCTTTAATAGCTAAAAAGAAAATTTCATCTTTGGTTTTACTATCTAAATAATCGACGTCTAAATTATATTTTTCTTCAACATAACTTACAGCATACCAATGTAACTTATCAGTCCAAAGAGGTTCCCTATCATAAATCTCATATAAATCCTCTTTGCTAAATTCTATTTTCATAATTGCTCCTTTTAAGGTGTAAATTTTAAATCAAGCACTAAAAATCACTAAATTCAATATTGTCAAAATTTTCTAACTCTAAGCAATTTTCACACATTACATTATAAATGTGTAGCACTCCAACATAATCACCATAAGCAAGTAGTAAATAATGCGTCCATTGTTTTTCATTGACTGATACATGCATATTTAAAATTGGATTTGTTGGAAAATTATCTTTTGAAAGTGGTTTTGTATCTTTTGTGTTTTTAAAAAAGACAAGTATGCAATCTGGATATTCTTCTATTTGCTTTATTAATAAACTTTCTAAATGTAATACAAGCTCATCTTTTCCTTTAATGTCTTGTTGCAACATAACATTTAACCAAGTTTTTATCCTGCTGTCTAAATTTTTATTTTTTATTTTATACATCAAATCGCTCCTTTTGTTATTTATCTATAATGTAACATTAAACATTTATTCTTTTTATATCTTTATATAAATTTATTCATACTAATTTATAATTAATTTACAATATTTTTATAATTTAATATATTTTACATAATGCAATTCACATTATTTTCTTTTTACCTTTCTTTTTGATTTTTTTTTGGCTTAGTTATGTTGTTTGCCTCTTTTTCTTCTCTTAATATTTCTACTTCTTTTTGATTAATAGCGTTTTCATATTCATTTATTTCTTTTTTAGTTGCTTTTTTTGTCTTTATGTTACAATTGGGGCATTTGCCTCTTATTGTTTCTTCATATTTAAAAATTTTTATACATTTATTACACTTTACATAATATGGTTTTCTTTTTAAATCATAATAAATTAATGCAATACCCAATAAAAAGGTAATAATTGCTTCTAATATAGAAACTTCTCTCCAGCCTCTAAAATATGTTTTCCCTAAAATTATGCCTAGACTACCTTCAATTACAAACAAAACACCGCACGCAAAATAAGTATTGCTTATAAATGTAAACATATTTATTCCTATTTTGAAATTGTATTTTTTATTGTATTTATACCATCATACAAATTTTCTTGCTTATCAATTATGTTATATATTGAACCCCAAAAAGTGCTAGGTGGCATACTATCATTCAATATATCATTTGCTATCATAAAAGTTTCAGTTATTATCACAGGGTTATTTAATCCATCTCTAATCTCGTTAATAGTATTATCCACCATATCTGGTTTTTGATTTAAAATACTAGAATATTCTTTATTTGTTATAATTTTATTATCTGTGTTACTCAAAGCTTTTTTACCTATTAATCTTAATTCTACATTGTTAAATTTATCAGCATTATAAACAAAATTATTTCCTATTAAAGTTTCTTTATTATTTATAAAATTAACTTCTCTTATATTTGTATTAATATTTACACTATTGCTGTTATTAATGAAAGGATGGTTTGTTTGGTTGCTGGTGTGATTTGGGGTTGATTGGATTTAGAAGCATTATTATCTATAATAATATCATTAGCAAAGGCTAAATAAGGAAAGAGTAAAGTTAGGCTAATGATTAGTAAGATGATGGTTTGTTTTATAGAGTTATTTAGCTTACTTGCTAAAGCCTTTGCATTATTACTTTTCTTATTCATTTTTTTTCCTTAATAACTTAGGTATATAATAAAACAAAAACCATCATCTCTTTTACTAATCACTACTGCACTCTATTTATACTCTTTTTTGTGCCAAATAACTATAGGGTGAATAGTTTTGAATTTATTAAGTATTTCTTTTTCTTTAATATCGCATATTACTTTATCAACATCTACTTTCCAACTTTTAATCATATTCAATGACTCTTCTTTAGAATAATTTTTAGACCCATAAAACAACTCCTCTTTAATTTTATCAGGCACTTCAAAGAATTCTATTAAGCCTTTTTCTGAGAATTTTTTTAACACATTACAAAAAGCTTCAAAAGATGTCTTATCATCTAATAATTCATCCCATAAACTTATTTTATTTTTTAAAGCGACATAACGACGAGTCTTGATATACATAGCGTAAATATCTTTATCATATAAACTCATACTTATATTATTTAACTCTTCATCACTAAAATCTATGTCTATTGTTCCTGTTTTATTCTCTTTAAGAAATTCTACATACATAATTCCTTGATTAGTTGCATAATGAATGTAACCTTCATCTACCCAACCAAGAACAGGGCAATAATCTCCAAACCAATAAACACCTTTAGTATTTTTATAATCTTTATGCCAAGGATTATTAGGCATATTCTCTTTTAGATAATTTATCATCTCATCATTATTTAAATCCCAGACATATTTTTTATAATCATCTTTATTTAATTCTTCCTTAGCTTCTAATACTTTTGGTGGATAAAGCACAACTAATTCTAAATCTAGCATTCTTTTTAAGGCTGTTAAGAATATTTCTTTTTTTAATCTATCATTATTAATATCACATACTTTTATTTTATTTTTATTAGCAATTAGTTTTATACTATCATCATAGATTGTAAATAAAAAGCCTTTGTAATTATCATCTCTTATTTTAAGTAATTCTTCATCACTAAATTCTATGTTTAGTTTGATTGGAGATGGTATGTCGTTTGTGTATATTTGACATATACTAGGGCAATAATTGCCTACTAAATATTCAACAAGGTCGCTAGTATCAAAAATGCCAATTGGCATATGCTTTTTAAAATACTCTATTATTTCATCACTACTTATATCCCAAGCCCCAGTTTTTTGATTTCTTATAAAACCTTTTGAATGCAATTCAATCGGTGCCTCAAATTCTAATAATTCTAATTCCATTAACCCTTTAATAGCTAAAAAGAAAATTTCATCTTTGGTTTTACTATCTAAATAATCGACGTCTAAATTATATTTTTCTTCAATACAATCTACAGCATACCAATGCAACTTATCAGTCCAAACAGCAGGTCCTCTATTATAAATCTTATATAAATCCTCTTTGCTTAATTCTATTTTCATAATTGCTCCTTATTAAATTTGTTTTTTTATTTTTTTACTTACTTCCTTTAGAGTTTGGTGTTAATTTAGGAAATTTTAACTCAATTCTTTTATCAATTATGGTATTTAAATTATTTTTAGATTTTTTATAATATTACCTCTTATAAATAATCTACTTTTAAAAGATATTCATAATTATCCTATACCAAATTCTATGTTTTCAAAATTTTCTAATTCCAAATAGTTTTCACACATTAGATTGTAAATATGCAACGAGCCTACATAATCACCATAAGCAATCAGTGTAAAACTTGTATAGTGTTCTTTTTCTAAAACTACTGAAGTTACCATCATATTTAAAATTGGATTTGTTGGAAAATTATCTTTTGAAAGTGGTTTTGTATCTTTTGTGTTTTTAAAAAAGACAAGTATGCAATCTGGATATTCTTCTATTTGCTTTATTGATAAACTTTCTAAATGTAATACAAGCTCATCTTTTCCTTTAATGTCTTGTTGCAACATAACATTTAACCAAGTTTTTATCCTGCTGTCTAAATTTTTATTTTTTATTTTATACATAAAATCGCTCCTTTTTTTTATTTATCTATTATACGATAATAAGTTCCTATATTTATTTTTCCATTTGGCAATTTTTTAGCAATAAATTTAAATTTGAAACCATTTAAATTTATATAATTTATATATGGATTATTTGTTGATATTTTTGACCAATCTATTTTAGTTTTAGATAAATGGTTTGCGATAGCTTCATTAACTATTACATGATTTAGTCCAACATCTTCTGCATGTCTACCACCATGTCCAAAAGTATATGTTTGTCCATTTATAGTTGTTTCGTACGATACACCACCGCCACCTTTTGGTGCCTTATATGCTTTTGGTATTTCAACTTTTTTTCCAACTTCAGCTATTTCTTTAGTAACTGTATTGGCAATATTTGCATTAAGTGTGTTATTTCCTATATCTATTCTGTTTAGCAGTGAATTATTAATGTCTTTTGTTAATTTATTCTCTACTATATTTTCTGCTATATTACCTATTGCTTTACTACTATTATTTAAAGCGGATAAACTAGCTTTGTTAAATAAACTTAAACTAAAAAATATTGAAAAATCTTCTTCTAAACCTTGTGGTTGATTAGGGGTCCAATTTGAATTTTTATATTGTTCATTTGTAGCTGTAAATAATGATGTATTATAAGTTTCTCCATACCAATCAATAAATGTTAATCCCTTAGAATTATCCTTTAAAAATTGTATGCCATCTATCATATCATTTTGTGACATTTTGATATGATATGTATTGCCTTCAAGTAAGGATGTTAGATTACTTACATCATATTCTATACCTTCGTTATTGTCTATATAATTTTCCATTTTATCAAATTTTATTTTGCTACTTTTATCTATTTCATACATAGCCGAAAAATATAATTTGATGAATGCTTCGTTTTCAGATATTTTATTTTTAATAGCATATGGTTTGGTTAATTCTATTATTTTATCTTTCTCTTCAGCACTTAACTGCCTATTAACTCCTAAATCTTTATTTAAATTTAAAAACTCAGCATTTGCTTTATTGTAATAATTTGAATATGTTGTAAAATCAAGCTCATTTGTAAAGTTTTTAGAATATTCTTTATTTACA
>NZ_JANYME010000022.1 GCF_026616895.1 Campylobacter sp. MG1 | reverse complement strand
AAAAAATGAATAAAAAAGGTAATAATGCAAAGGCTTTAGCAATGAAACCAAATAGCCCTGTAAAACAAATCATCTCACTAATCATTATCTTATCTTTACTCATTCCTAATTCAATCTTTGCTAATGATATTATTATAGATAACAGTGCACCTAAATCTCATAAACCCCAAATCCTAAAAACACCTAATGATGTTTTAATAGTAAATATAACCACTCCTAATAATGGCATATCAATGAATGAGTATAAAAAATTTGATACTCCTAAGAGTGGAACTATATTAAATAATTCTCATAATGGTGCTAAAACTAATATAGGTGGCTTTATAAATGCTAATCCTAATTTAGCAAGTGGTGGTGCTAAATTAATTGTAAATAAAATAAATTCTAATAACCCATCAAACTTGCAAGGTAATTTAGAAATAGCTGGAAGTAAAGCTGATCTTATGATAGCTAATCCAAGTGGTATAAATATTAATGGCTTAAATATCATAAATGCTAAAAGCTCAACCTTTACTACATCTAGTGTAAATATAAATAATGCAAATCAAATAGCTAAAAATCAAGATATAAGCTATCTTAATAATAATTCTTATATCACAATAAAAAAAGATGACAACAACTCTTACATTACAATAGAAAAAGATGGTTTAAATGATAGTTCAAGCGATTATACAAGCATAATAGCAAATGCTATAAAAATAGCTGGAAATATCCATTCAAATGAGTTAAATCTAAAAGCAGATGGTAAAAATAATAAAGAAGTAGCAATTAATAGTACCGCACTTGGTGGAATGTATGCTAATAAGATAAAAATAATAGCTACAAATAATGGAGTAGGGGTAAATAATGCTGGAATTATAGCTGGTAGCGAAATTAAAATAAATGCTAATGGTGATATTATAAATAAAAATATCATCTATGCAAAAGATAATTTTAATTTAAATTCACCTAGTTTAGTAAATGAGAAAACTTCTAGCAATGAAATTTTAAATATAGATATTTTAAGTAATAAGCTTGATAATGATGGTAGTATAATTGCAAATAATCTTAAAATAACCACTAATGATAAAATAATAAATTCAAATTTAATTCAAGTAAATAATAGTGCAAATCTAGTTGCTAATAGTATTTTAAATAAAGCAAATATAATAAGTTTAGGTAATATTAACTTAGAGGCTAAAGATAGTTTAATTAATTTTAATAGTTCTAATATAATAGCTGATAACACAATTAATATTAAATCACAAACCTTAAATAATGCCTCTTCAAATATCATAGCAAATGATGTAATAATTGATTCTAAAAATATAAATAATTATACAACAAGTAATATAGATATAAAATCAAATACAAATGTAAATACAATTAATCTTGGATGTTGTGGAATTAAAAGTTTTAATCTAAGTATAAATTTAAAAGAGTTAAAAGATGAAATCATAAATGAGTGGAAATTAAATAATATTATATATAGCGAAGATGATTTATATAATGAAATTTATAAAAGAGCTTTAAGTCTTGATAATACTCTTTATATATTAGATTTACATAAAAAAGATAGAGCACATTGGAGTTTGCTTTATTATAATCTAAGATTAGATGAATTAAATAATAAAGTTTTACTAAATACTGGTTATATAAAAGATAAAGAACAAGCAAGAAATATATCATATACCTTAACAAAAGAATACATAAGCAAAGAAAGTTTAAATAATTTTATCCCAGCACAAATCCTAGCTTTAAATGATATAAATATATATACAAGCAATATGACAAATAATAAAAGCTATGTATTTGCTAATAATGATTTAGTGTTAAACAATCAAAGCTATTTAAATAATAATAATTTAGCTAAAGATAATGAAGCTACTATAAAAAATATTGGTGTAGATTTATTAAGAGAATCAAACTCACATTTTTATTATGAGTGGGATGTACCAAAATATTTCGGGATAGGTTTCCTTGGGTATGAGACTGAAAATATCTATGGCGGTACATATACTAATTCATATTATGAAGATGGACTTCCTTCTATATTTGCTTCTAATAATAATTTTATAGCTAAATCTATAAATTTAATAAATGCTAAAGATATAGCAAAAAATGAAATTAGTACTCATAAAACAAGTAATATTAATGCCCCAATATTTACTACCCCAATAATCCCTTATATTAAATTTATCCCAATTAATACTGGTTATTTATATAGTATGAGTGGTGCAAATATGCCTTATATTTTAGGTAGATTTAATGAAATCTTTAATAGTGCAAATTCCCTTGTTCTAAAATCATTTAACCATTTAAAAACAAAAAAAACTATAAATACTGGCTCTTTAATACTTGCTAAAAATAATGTAATAATTGATACTGATGGAAATATTTATAATAATGGCTTAATAAAAGCAAATAATATAAATATAAATGCTAAGAATTATGAAAGCTATAAAGCAAATTTATATGCTAATGCTATTAGTATTAATACTAAAGAAAATATCTTTATAAAAGATGGTTTAATCTTATCAAATGATTTAGGTTTAAATGCAAATAATATTAATATAAATGGCTCAAATTTAAATGCTAAAGATAATATATTATTAAATGCAAATAAAAATATTAATATAGACACTATAGAGTATAAAAATATTTTTAACACAAAAGGAACTGATACTAGCTTTAGCGGAACGATAATCACTCATAAACAATCAAATTTAAAAGCTAATAATATTAATATAAATGCAAATGATATAAGTTTATTCTCAGCAAAGCTAAATGCTAAAGAAGATATTAATATTAATGCAAATAATAATCTTTTAATAGGCTTTAAAAAAGATAGCATAAATACTCATACAGAAATTAAAAGTAAAGGATTTTTAAGTAAAAAAACAAAATTATATGATTATTTATCTGAAAACATACTTCAATCAAATTTAAGTGCAAGTAATATAAATATTAATACAAATGATACTTTAATATCTGGCACTAATTTATTAGCTAATGATAAGATAAAAATAGATAGTAATAATATCTTTATTAATCCAGCTTCTTATAATACATTAAACTCATCTTATGTTGCTAAATCAAGCTTTGGAGGATTAAAAAAGAGTTTAGATTATGTTATGGATGCTAAATTAAATTTACAAGGTTCAAATTTAATTGCAAATGATATTAATTTAAACGCAAAAAATAATTTAGATATAATCTCATCAAATATATACGTAAATAATAATTTAGATCTAAATACAAAAAATTTAAATATCTTAGCCTCATATGAAAACCATCAAAAACAAGAAATCCATCAAAAATCAAGCTTTAATTTATTAGGTGTTTTACGCTTATTTAATATTGGAAACCAAGCTATTTATACAAATATTTATAGTGAAAAAGGAAGTGGTGATGGCATAATAAAACCATCGGATATAATAGCAAAAAATATAAATATAAATACTAGCTTTGCTACCATAACAGCTAATCTAAATGCAAGTGATAAAATTAAAATTAATTCAAGCGATGAAATTAAGATTATAAATGCTATTAATACTCATGATGAATATAGCATTTTTAAAAATACTCAAATAAAATTAGCTAAATTTAGTGATATTTTAAAAGGTTTAAAACCTAAATCTTTAAGTGAGTTAAAAAAAGATACATCTATAAAACTAAAAATTGCAGAAGCTAGTTATGAAAAAGCAACAAATAAAATTAGTAAAAATAGTGCTATAAACTCAAGCTTAAAAGCAAGTAATATAGATATAGTAGCAAATGATAATATTTTAATTCAAGGTTTAGATATAGGTGTTACTGATGATATAAATTTAATATCTAAAAATGGTAATGTATATATATTAAACTCTACTGATACTATAGATACAAATACAGCCTTAAAACAAGCAAAGGCAATACTTTCACTTACCATTCAAAACGAATATGCACAAATAGCTCCAGCTGTAATTGCAATAAAAGATGCTACTAAACAACTTGAAAACATAAAAAAAGAATATGATGATTATAAAAAACAAAAATCTAAATTAGAAGAAAATTTAAATGATATAAAACAAAGATATAAAAATAAAGAAATTGGGATTAGTTATTCTGATATAGAGAATATTATTGAAATTTTAGATGAGATAAAAGATGAAGAAAAATATTATATAACTAATATTGCCTTAGCTACTACTAATTTAGCATCAAAAACATCAGCTCTAGCTACTCAAGTAGCAAGTGCAAGTGCTAGTTCGCAAACTTTTGGATTTAGTGCTGGTATAAGTGCTAATATAAGCGAAAGTGTTACTAAATCACAAACTACACAAACAATAAGCAAAGCTTCAAATTTAAGTGCTGGTAATAATATTTTTATAAAAACAAATAATGATAAAGATAGTAGTATAAATATCAAAGGCTCAAATCTAATAGCAAATAATGATATAAATTTAAAAACAAAAGATTTAAATATAGCTTCAAGCCAAGATACATTTGCTAATAACTCAAATACAAAGACTATAGATGGTAGTGCTAGTTTTACATTCTATGGTGGAGGCGGTGGAGCATTAGGATTAGATTATAAATTAGCTCATACAAATAATGAAAGCTATATAAATAATAATAGCCAAATACAAGCTAAAAATGATATAAATATAGACACTTCAAATGATACTATAATAAAAGGGGCTAACCTTAGAGCAGATAATAAAATAAATTTAAATGTAGGTAATAATTTAAGTTTAGAGAGCCAAAGAGATAGATATGATGGAGATTTTAAATCAATAGGATTTGGTTTAGGAGTAGGATTTAGTGGATTAACCAAATCCCAAAATAAAAACATACCAACTAAAGGTATGTTTGATAAAAATCACTTAGTAGATACTAGTACTATAAAAGCTAGTAGCACAAATGCAAATTTTAACCAAACAAAAAATAATTATTTACACAAACAAACAATTCTTTCATTAATAACAGGAAATAGTGTCAATATTAATACAAACAATAACACCCACCTAAAAGGCTCACTAATAGCAGCTGGATTTTATGATAAAGATGGAAATTTTATAGATAATTCTAATTTAAATTTAATCACAAATACTCTAACCTATGAAAATTTATCTAATATCAGCTATGAAAAAGGAAGTAGTTTAAACTTAGGTGCAAACTATATATTTAATAACAATGATACAAATAAAGAAAAAAAAGAATATAAAGAAAATCAAAATTTAAACAATAACTATAACAACCTAAATAAAGAATCAAATAAACAAATATCACTAGTTAATACACATAAAACACAACTAAATAATTATAATAACCAAATAAATAATCTTACTACACAAGATACTAGTAATAAAGACCAAAAAAACAATCAAAAAATCTCATCAATATCTATATCAAATAATAAAAATTTATCCTATTCATACTCTAAAACACTAGCTACTATAGGTAATGGAAATTTAATAATAAAAGATAAGGCTAATTCTTATGAATTAGATAGATTAAACAAGGATACTAATAAATTAAATAAAGAACTAGCAAATACAAATATAAGCTCTAATATTAATGCTAGTATAGATACTAGGTGGTTTAGTAAAGAGGGTAGAAAAAATATAAAAGAAGATGCTCAAACAGCTAGTACTATGTATGATGCTATAGTGCAAATAGCAACTACTAATAAGGTAAATATAACAGACTTTTTTAATGAAAACACAAAGCAATATAAGGTATTACAAGAAATAAGAGAGTTAATAAAAAATAATTCTGATATAGCTAATGAATTATCTAATCCAAATATTGATGAAAACTATAAAAAACTTATAGCTACTGCTATAGTAAATTCTGTAATGCTAACTCTTGGCTATACGCCAAGTGAATTACAAACAATATATACAAATGAACTAGGTAAAGATAATAAACAAATACAAGGCTATTATTCTTATGAAAACAGCAAAATATATCTAAATCAAAATAATATCAATAATGCTAAAATACTAATAACTACAACAGGTCATGAGATACAAAGAGCAATAGATGCACAAAAAGGCATTAATAAAGATATAGCAAATACAGCTGATTATACTAAATATGCAAGTAACTTCGGAGATTTTTTAAGCAAATATACAGGTTATGCATTAGGTAGTGTAAATAAAGAATATTCTAAAAACTTTACAAATGAGCTTGATTTTACAACATATTCAAATTATTACAATAAAGCAAATGCTGAGTTTTTAAATTTAAATAAAGATTTAGGAGTTAATAGGCAGTTA
>NZ_JANYME010000021.1 GCF_026616895.1 Campylobacter sp. MG1 | reverse complement strand
TTTAAGTTCGTGTTAAATAAAATAACCTAACTTTTTTTACATTTGTGTAAATAAAGTGAAATTTATTTTTTAAGGAGTGACCCATGAAAAAGGGCTTTACAATGATTGAGTTGATTTTCGTAATCGTAATTTTAGGTATTCTTGCAGCGGTTGCAGTTCCAAAATTAAATGCAACTAGAGATGACGCTGAAGTAGCTAAAGCAGCAAGTAATTTTGCTACAGTTATAAATGATTTAACATCTTATTATACAGCACAAGGACAATTTGATACAGCTAATTGGAGAAATATGACAAATGTTCAAGGTGATGGTAATTTTCAAGTAAAAGGTAAAACTTGTGCTACTATTACATTAGATAGCGCTGCTGGAACAATTGTTGTTGCTGCAGATGCAAGTAATACCGATAATGTTTGTACTTCATTTAAAGATTTAGATTCAGTTAAAAATATCATAGGTGGAGATTTTAGTGCAAGTAGAACTATAACAGTAGGTGCTAGTGGAGTTAATTTTAACGCTACAACTAACTAATCCTTAATGTGTTTAAGGAATTGCAAACTTTATACCTAGCTAGCTATGTTAGCTAGGTATTTTTAAATTCTAAAGAAGGAAATTGTGTCAGATAAAAATAAAAACAAAACTCTAGCAAAAACTTGGGGAAATATAAAAGATGTTGCAGTTCTTTATGAAGATTGTAGAATGAAAGTTATTTGTTCTAATTATCATAGATATGGTATAAAGAACGCAGTAGGAATTCATTGGAGAGAAGTAAGAGATGAAAATGGAGATATGATACACAACGCTTATCCCGTTCAAGGCAGTGCTTATTGTCCTTTGCATTTAAATGATAATTTAACTTTAATTTTGCTTAAAGGCTTGTTAAATTCAGACCTATATATAAAAGTAACAGAAGAAAATAAAGGTTTAATTAAAGACCTTATTATAGAATACGAACAAAGAGTTAAAGATAATCAAAAATAATTATGAAAAAAGCATTCTCAATGATAGAACTAATATTTGTGATAGTAATATTAGGAGCATTAGCAGCAGTCGCAATCTCAAAGCTAAATGCAACTAGAGATGATGCCGTTATTACTAAATCAGCACAAAATTTAGCCACATTAATAGGAGAATTAGCATCATATTACACAGCACAATCTAAATTTAATGATGATATAAATAAAATGACTTCACAAAGATTAAAGGATAACAAATACTTTAATATAGAAAAATATAATTGCTTAGAAATAAGTGTAGATGAATATTATATAGTGGTTAAAAATATAAGCACTGATACATTATGCAAAAAATTCTTAAGCCTTTCATCAACTACTAATATCCTAACAGGTAGGATTTCAAAAACAAATAATAATTTTACTAATATATCTAAAAGCGATATTGTTTATATACCCGTCGGTGGAGTTGTAGGGGTTTATTGAATTTATAATCTTTAATTTTGATAAAAAACTATTAAAAAATACATTAAAAAATTGATATAAAATAAATTATTATATTAAAATGTTACAAAAAGTAATATTTTATTAAAATTTATATAAAAAATTATTACATAAATAAATTCTTTTTGTTATCATTCATAGTTCGGAGGTTAGAATGGATTTATTTTTATCATTACTTGGCTTTGTTGGGCTTGGTTTAATCGTATATTTATTACTTAAGGATAAAACAACCCCTGCTATAGCTTTTATTTTAGTTAGTTTGGTAGTTGCTATAATATTATTTGTAGCTGATTTGTGTGGTTTTGGAGTGGGAAAAGCACTTGGAGTAAAAGGTGAAGTTATTACTTTAAAAGTTTTAGCTGATCTTATAAAAGATGGTGTAAAAAGTGTAACTAGTACAGCTGCGTTATTTGTATTCTCTATTTTATTTTTTAGTGTTCTTAGTGCTAGTGGGTTTTTTACTAGGATTATAAATTTCTTATTAGGTAAAATAAGTGCAAATATTTATCAAATTACAATTTTAACTGCTGTTATGGCTTGTTTAGCGCACCTTGATGGAAGTGGTGCTTCTACATTTTTAATTGTAATCCCAGCAATGCTACCTATTTATGAAAGACTTGGTATGAGAAAATCATCGCTTTTATTAATATGTGCTGCTGCTATGGGTGTTATGAATGTTCTTCCTTGGGGAGGGCCAACTCTTAGAGCTGCTAGTGTTGCTAAATTAGATGCAAATGAACTTTGGCATCAATTAATGCCTATGCAAGGTTTAGGTCTTGTTTTAGCGTTAGTGTTAGCTATTTGGGTAGCAAGACAGGAGATTAAATTAGGTGCTGGTGGAAATTTAGCAGGTGTGAAACTAAATGTAGAAAAAAGTGAATTTCATAATGATAAATTCTTTTGGGTAAATTTACTTATATTAATAGTGGTTTTAGCTGTGCTTGTTGAAGGAACTTTACCTAGTTATTTTTGTTTTATGATAGGTTTTTCTGTTGCGTTGTTGCTTAATTATCCTAATTTAAAAATTGCTAAAAAAGTCGTTGATAAAGCAAGTGGTGGTGCTATTATGATGTATATTACATTAATGGGTGCTGGTATATTAATAGGTATTTTTGATAAAAGTGGTATTATGAATAAAATGGGAGCTTCAATCCTTGCCTTAGTTCCTAATGAATACGGATTTTTAATTCCTTTAGCTGTAGGTTTAACGGCTGTTCCTATGGCTTTAATATTTTGCACGGATTCTTATTTTTATGGTGTTATGCCTATAGTTTTAAGTGTTACTCAAGCATTTGGAGTAGACCCAGTAAATATCGCTATTATAATGGTTTTAGCTAGAAACTGTGCTACATTTATAAGCCCTGTTGTCCCTGCTACATTACTTGGATGCGGTCTTGCTGATGTGGCTATTAAAGATCATATAAAACGCTCATTCTTTTATATTTGGGGAATTAGTATTATTTGTTTAATTTTTGGATATTTTGCAGGTATAATTCCACAATTATTTTAAATTTATCTAGCTTAGGCTAGATAAATATTATTTTAGTGCTGATAAATATGTTTATTAGTTCAAAAGTTTGTAAAATTTAATCTAAATAATAAAAATTATTATTTACTAATAATAATCATTTACTATTATCTTATATAATAAGGAAAATCAATTTTAAAGGAGACAAAATGTCAGTAGAAAAACAATTATTACAATTACAGGCTGATGCTCACGCATTATTTTTAAAATTCCATAATTATCATTGGAATGTAAAAGGTTTACAATTTTTTGCACTTCATGAATACACAGAAAAAGCTTATGATAGCTTTGCCGGAATTTTTGATGATATGGCTGAAAGATTATTACAATTAAATAAAAAAGCTATAGTTTGTCCTAAAGAATTAATGGAATTAGCAAAAGCACCTAAAACTGATAAAACTTGCTTTGAGCCAGTTGAATTAATCGGTTTGATTGAAGCAGATTATAAATATCTTTTGGCTGAATTTCACAAATTAAATGAAGCTGCAGAAAAAGAAAATGATACTACAACAGCTGCTTATGCTCAAGAAAAAATAGCATCTTATGAAAAAGAATTATGGATGTTAAGAAGCACAGGTGCTACTAGTTGCTGCGTAAAATAATTTGATAGGCTCATTTTGAGCCTATTTTACAATTATTATATTTTTATTAAATATTTTAAACATTATTATCTTTGTAACTTTAAAAATTTATAATATTCCCTAATGATAAAGTAAGGGATTATATTATGAGAGATTATAATAGAGCGGTTGAAATTTTAGAAGAATTAAAAACAATGCTTGATGATGATAAGATATATATGCAAAGTGAAAACGATAGATTTTATCATAAAAATTTTATAAATATGATAGCAAAAGATTTCCCACATATTCCTTATGATGAATTAAAAGAAAAAATAGCTAATACATTAAGACAACAATGCGAAAAACAAAGTATTATTTTTGAAAATAAAAAATATATAATAGAAGTCCCAAATTTAAAGGTTATTTTGTATACATTTTTATGTATGAATACCATTGATAAATATGATTTTATAGATAAATCTAATATGCTAAACCTTTGTATAGGTATAGCTAAAACTTGTAGTGATGAAGTTGAATATACTAATGATAAATTAAGAAGTTTAATATCAGAATTAGCGAATATTTAGTTGCTAATTAGATATTGTTTCATTAAATTTCTTTTCTCTTTCAATATATGAATTTTTATTTTGCGATGCTTTCATACTGCCGGTATCATAGTTATATTGTTTTTTATCTACTATAACATATCCATCTAATTTAGCTGTATTGTCATTATATATAGTTGTTGTAAGATTCAAATCTCTTTTATTGTCATTTACTGGAGATGCATAGGCTTTGTAAGATATATTATTTGCATTAAAAGATGTCGTCGGATCTATTGATATTAATCCAGAATCTATTTTGCCATCATAGTTTTTATTAGTAGTATTATTATGTAATATAAAACTAGAAATAGATTTGTTTACATCTAATTTTAAAACGCTTGTGCTACCTAGCTCTTTAATCGTTACATAAGCCCTTAAAATTGATGAACTTGGGTTTATCATTAATGCGTTTTCAGTGTTTTCATAAAAATAATTTATATCTTTATTAGAATCAAAATCTTTATTTATATTTTTTTCGTAATCTAACCATTCGTTTTTTATAGCATTATAGTTGACATTATTGTCTTTTTGAAGATTAAAATTTTCTCCTAATATATTTATTATTATACTTTCTTTGTTTGCATTAACTAATTCAGAGGTATTTGGTGCTTTTATAATATAATTTGTCTTACCATCTAATGAACTATAATTTAAATTACCAGTAGGGGTTTGTGTATTAAATATATTATTATCTTTTTCATATTTATGTTTAATAGTGTAAGTGCCGTTAGCACCGTTTAAAACCATTTCTTTAATCATAGTACCGTTATCATCATTAGTTTTATTATATATTGATAAATTTCTATTAAATAAATTTAATTCAGCATTTGTTTGATTATTGCTTGATTTTGTTCCATAATAATAAACCCCATTATCACTTGAAGTAAAGTATTTATCATTAGGATTTACTGGTGTAGTATCTGGTACCGGATTAGGCACTGGTGCAGTATCTGGCTTTGGAGTAGTATCAGGTACTGGTGTAGTATCTGTATTAGGTTTAGACTGATTGTTTGAATTATTATTTTCTTCATTAGTTGTATTATTATTTGAATTATTATTATTTGTGTTGTTTATCTTATTATCAACCATAGCGATTGTTTTATCTTGGATATCATCTTGATTAGTATTGTCTATGTTTTTATCAGTATTATTTGTATAATTAGTATCTAATGCACTACTTAATGTTATACTTTTTACTTTGTTATTATTGCTTTGTGAATTATTATCTTTATTACTATCTTTGTTATTATCAGTTTCATCATTGTTATTATCTTTTATTGTCTTAGCTATATCAAATTCATTTATTCTTATATCTTGTATATTTGTAATTTTATTATTTTTTATACTAACTTGCTTACCTGAATGAATTAAAGAAACATTATTCCCAACTCTAACATCAATAGCACCTTGCAAACAAGCAAGTTTATTTACATTATTACTTATTTCACCTATGAATATAGTTCCTCTAATACCTATGGTTGCTGTATGTGCTTTAAGCTTAAAATTATTTCTAGCAAGTTTTGAAATTTCACCTGTAATAACTTTAAAACTTCCTTCATTA
Source organism: Campylobacter sp. MG1 (assembly GCF_026616895.1). Taxonomy (NCBI): domain Bacteria; kingdom Pseudomonadati; phylum Campylobacterota; class Epsilonproteobacteria; order Campylobacterales; family Campylobacteraceae; genus Campylobacter; species Campylobacter sp. MG1. Next base: position 5,104 of record NZ_JANYME010000021.1, on the reverse strand, counting down.
ACTTCTAAATTTACTTTAGAATTCTTTCCATCTATTAAGTATTGTTTTATCTCTAATGTAGTATTTTTACCTAGAGTTGTTATTGTGTTATCACTAAATATTATTTGTAATCTAGCATTATCTAGTGTTTTTATAATATCACTTTCATCTAATTCTTGATTTAATATAGCCTTAGTAGAATTTCCATTACTTGATACTACTAATGCATCACCTCTAATAGCTGATATCTTTCCTACACTAGCATAGCTTAGTGTTATTATGCTTAATAATAATATTAGTTTTTTCATTATTACTTCCTTTTACAAGGTAAGTTTTTATTATTTACCTTGTAATCTGTTTATATTTTTGTCAATTTGCTCAATTTTAATTTTGTCTTCTATCCTACCTAAATCATTAGCTTTAATTTCAATGTCATTAACTTTTGCATCAATATTTGCTTTAGTTCCATTTGCATCAAAATTAATAAAATTATTACCTGAATTAGCTTTCATCTCTTGGATGCTTTCACCTAATTTTTTCTCATAATTTTTGATATTTATGTCTTCAAATCTTTGATTATTTTTAATACTTCTTAGCTTATTATTAGAAATTTCAAGTAATACTTCATCTAAATTTCTTTTCTCATAAGCACCTAGATAGTTTTCAAATGGTAATAATTTTACTGATGTTATATCATTTGAGTAATAATATTCTTTGTTGCTTTTATCATAATCAAAATACATATCTTTAACTTCATACCAATGTTTATAGTTATTGTTAACAAAGGTAGATGGTGTGGTGTTAGATTTAAAAATATTTTTCTTTATTTCTCCTAAAGTTATCATAATATTATTGTTATCTTCAGTGTATGTTTCATTTGTTTTGTCATATAATTTTTCTTCAAACACTTTGCTTGTCTTATCATAATTTTGTATTTTTACTTTTGAATCAGTTAAATTTATGTATTCTAATCTATTATTATCGTTAAAATAATATTGCAAATCATCATTTGACAGTTTTAAGGCAAATTCGTTATTGCTATTAGCAAATAATTTAAACTTATTAAAATTAACCAATTTATTATAATCTAACTCTAATTTATTAAATATGTCTTTATTTCCTTGATTTAATATCATATTAATATTTGATAGAACATGTGTATTGTCTTTAATTGTCATACTGTTTTTATCAGCCTCTATGATACCATTATTTAAAATAAATTTTCCATTAGATATTGGATTGTCGCTAAAAATATAATGACTTGTTATTATTTGACCTTGCATTTTTTTAAAATTATTAATTATGGTAATATTTAATGGTTTGTCGGATGTCATAAATTTTTTAGCACTATTCAAAGCATTTGTATATGGATCAACCGCGATTTCGTATATAGTTGTTTTTTTGTTATCAAAATCTATATTAGCAGCTATTGTTGTGGTTCCAGCTTTGCTATAATAATAGTAATTACCTGTTAGATTATTTTCATCAAAAGTTATTTTTTTAGCTGGTTCTAAAGGTATCCACTCTATTTTATCTTTTTCTTCTTCTAATTTGTCATTTGTACCATTATTGGTATCTGGATTTGTAGTGTTGTTTTCGTCAGGATTAGTTGTTCCTTGATTATTACCACTTCCATCAGGATTTACTTGGCTATTGCCATTGTCTGGGTTGGCAGTATTACCACTATCTGGATTGGTTGTCCCATTTTCATCTGGATTTGTTACTTCTCCGTTATTTTCGTTACCACTACCATCAGGATTAGTTGTTCCTTGATTATTACCATTTTCGTCAGGATTTACTTGGCTATTGCCATTATCAGGATTTATAGTTTCTTGGTTACCACTATCAGGATTGGTAGTATTGCCACCATTTGGATTAGTTGTTCCTTGATTATTGCCACCATCAGTACTTGTTGAGTTGTCAGTACTAGGTGTATTCGTATCTGAATTACTTGCGTTATTATCGCCTTCACTTGGGACTTTATTTTCACTATCTGGATTAGTTGTTCCTTGATTATTACCACTTCCATCAGGATTTACTTGGTTATTACTATTGTCTGGGTTGGTAGTATTACCACTATCTGGATTGGTTGTCCCATTTTCATCTGGATTTGTTACTTCTCCTTTATTTTCATCACCACTTTCATCAGGATTAGTTGTTCCTTGATTATTACCATTTTCATCTGGATTTACTTGGCTATTGTCATTATCTGGATTGGTTGTTCCTTGGTTGTTACCACTATCTGGGTTTGTAGTTTCTTGGTTACCACTATCTGGGTTGGTAGTATTGCCACCATCTGGATTAGTTGTTCCTTGATTATTGCCACCATCAGTACTTGTTGAGTTATCAGTATTAGGTATATTTGTATCTGAATTACTTGCGTTATTATCTGGATTAGCTAGTTCTCCATCTATTGAAGTATCTGAATTTCCACCTTGTGAATTACCATTTCCATTAGGTATAGATACTTCACCACCGTTTTCATTTGGAGTAGTTGTAGCATCTTCATCTGGGTTTACTTGGTTATTGCCATTGTCTGGGTTTGTAGTATTGCCACCATTTGGATTAGTTGTTCCTTGATTATTCCCGTTATCCGTATTTGTTGAGTTGTCAGTATTAGGTATATTTGTGTCTGAATTACTTGCACTATTATTTACAATGCTTGTTATGTTGTTTTTAACTGATTCTGTTTTTTTATTTTTATCGGAATTTTCAGTATTTTCCACACCAGTTGAGCTTTGAGATGAATTTTGTTCTGAATCAAAGTCGCTATTGCTATCTTCTGAGTTTGTAAATGTAAAGTCATCTAAATTTATTTCTTGTGATTGCCCTAATTTGTTTTTGTTTGTATTAACTTGTTTTCCTGCTTCTATTACTACTACTTGATTCCCAACTCTAACATCAATAGCACCTTGCAAACAAGCAAGTTTATTTACATTATTACTTATTTCACCTATGAATATAGTTCCTCTAATACCTATGGTTGCTGTATGTGCTTTAAGCTTAAAATTATTTCTAGCAAGTTTTGAAATTTCACCTGTAATAACTTTAAAACTTCCTTCATTAACTTCTAAATTTACTTTAGAATTCTTTCCATCTATTAAGTATTGTTTTATCTCTAATGTAGTATTTTTACCTAGAGTTGTTATTGTGTTATCACTAAATATTATTTGTAATCTAGCATTATCTAGTGTTTTTATAATATCACTTTCATCTAATTCTTGATTTAATATAGCCTTAGTAGAATTTCCATTACTTGATACTACTAACGCATCACCTCTAATAGCTGATATCTTTCCTACACTAGCATAGCTTAGTGTTATTATGCTTAATAATAATATTAGTTTTTTCATTATTAATTCCTTAGTCCTAACCCCCCCCCATAATAAAATAACGCTTTTATTAGGGTGGTATAAATTTTGCTATTATATCTAAATTTTATAAATAAAATATAATCTTAAAAAAGATTATATTTTATCATATGATTAATTTTGAGTATCGAGTGATTGTATTTTTTCGTTAATTTTTGAAGAATTAATACTTTCCTTAACAGTATTTTCAAATTCATGCGTTTCGCCATTTATTAAAACTTCACCTTTTATATTAGCTTCTTTATTATTTCCGTCAAATTTTAATTTGTTGCTCTCGCTTTTTGTTGACGCTTCCATTTTTATTTTAAAATCATCATAATCATATTTTGAAAGCTCATTATCACTTCCTAAGGGTTCTCCAAATTCTTGTATTTTTTCTGAACCTCTTTTAAATTTACCTTTTAATTCATTATTTTGAATTTGCATAAGTATTTTTTTGGTATCTTGCTCGTGAAATACTGATAATTTTAATTCACTAGGCTCTAAATGTGCGTAGGTCGTTCCAGTTGCTTGAGTGCCACCTTCATAATAAAAATCTCTTTTAGAATTTTTATAATCACCTAATCCATATAATTTATTAAAATTATTTTTTCTTATATCTTCCCATTCTTGTTGTTTTTTATCAAATTCACTTTTATCTGATTTTGTTAGTTTTTCATCATTGTTAGAATTTGTAACGTTTTTGTTTAATAATAAGCTATTTATATTAGCTTTATATTCAATCCTATCCTGATTTATTGAACCAGCAAATGCTCCAGTGCTTTCTTTATAATTCCCGTTATTAATCGTAGTTGAAGTTTTATTAAATGAATCGTCATAAGTTTTTGTAATTTTATTATTATTATCTATAGTGGTTTTGGTTACAGAATATTCTTGTCTTCCATCGCTTAATTTTTCATTTATAGTATAATATTCTAGTTGAGAGTTACCGTTTGAATCTAAATATAGTTTTGCGAAATTTCTACCATTTACATAATATGCTGTATTATTTGTCTTTGTTATCATAATTGATTTATAAAAATCGTCCCATTGTTTACTTAAATCATCAAAAATGTCTTTACTATCAGGATTAGATGATAAATCTATATTTGTGATACCTTTTTTGTGTGTATCATCATCATATATATTACCTTGAAATTCGTTTTTATCAAATTTTAGATTAATAGCACCTGAACCCAAATCAGTATTATGACCTTCAAAAGTAGATTTTTCACCTTCAGCAATCATCATTCCTGTTCCGGTTATATTATAATCTTTTGTGATATATTCTTTGTTTTCATATCTTTTTACTGTTAGTGTTTTAGAGTCTCCGTTTTGTTTGATTTTATATGCTCTAAATTCATTTATTTCTTTATCAGTAACTTTTTTATCATATATATTAATTTCATTATCTTGTAAGCTTAATTTAGCTGCTATACCATCTCCATTAATAGTCCCCATATTATCATAATAATAAACCCCCTTATCACTTGAAGTAAAGTATTTATCATTAGGATTTACTGGTGTAGTATCAGGTACTGGATTAGGCACTGGTGTAGTATCCGGTGTTGGAGTAGTGTCTGGTACCGGTGTAGGCACTGGCGTAGTATCAGGCACTGGCGTAGTATCAGGCACTGGATTAGGCACCGGTGTAGTATCTGTATTAGGTTTAGACTGATTGTTTGAATTATTATTTTCTTCATTAGTTGTATTATTATTTGAATTATTATTATTTGTGTTGTTTATCTTATTATCAACCATAGCGATTGTTTTAT
>NZ_JANYME010000020.1 GCF_026616895.1 Campylobacter sp. MG1 | reverse complement strand
GTGAATGATTTAAAACTTATATATAAGAAAGTTTTAAATGGCTCTTGATCACTTGTTTAGATATCAAAGATTGACGTTGAAATAATTGATATATTTAAAATTAACAATAAAACTATTTAAAATAACATATTTGCTTAACTTATATTTGAGTGTAAATGCAAATGAAAGCCTGAATTATATACAGCAAAACTTAAAGTATTCTTAAATATGAAAATATTTTTTAAAATAATTGAAAAAAATGAAAAAAATGTGAAAAAGTTTTTAAGTTATTTGAAATAGACCAATGGTAATTGATTGTTGAAAATACTTGGGAAATAAGAGTTTGGTGGAGTTTATCGTTATTAGGATTTATAGATGAAGTTTATAATATAAATAATTATAAAAAAACCAAAATTCTATTTCAAATTATTTTAAATAGCTTTATTTTTAGTATTGCAATTAGAAATATAATTTAATTTTAAAGAATTTGAATTTGAAATTTAAATTTTAAATCTAGCAATATCTAAGATTTATTTTAAATTCCTATTTTAAATTCTTTAAGTACAAACAATAATAGCACCTCGTTTTAACACGATTTTATTATCATTTTTCAACTCTTTTAAAACCCTTGAAATACTTTCTCTTGAGCTACCTACTACTCTTGCTAATTCTTCGTGAGTGATTTTTAATTCATTATTGCTTGCATTATCTTTTATATATTTTAAAACACGATTTGAAAGCGGCATAAAAGCAAAATCTTCTAAAAATTGCATAATTTCGCTAAGTCTTTTAGAAATAATGTCTAATTTTAGCTGTTTAAATTCTAAATATTTTTCGCTTAATTCTTCTAAATCTTTGCTAGGAATTACCCAAACATTAGTGTTTTTTACAAACTCAATATTAACATCAAAACTAATATTATTTAGCACGCAAGAAGCTGATAATAAGCAATATTCATCATTTGATAAATTAAAAATATCAATCTTTCTAATGCCATTATCAATAAATATCTTAATACTTCCATCAATTATAAATATAAGCCCTTGACAATCCCATAAATCATCACCTTTTTTATAAGTCTTAAAAAGACCTTTTTCTAAACATTTTTTAATTAGCTCATTATTTGTAAATATAGAATTTAAAAAATCTTCAATCTTTTTCATTGTAACTTTATCACATACATAATTTTTAAAAACTCTTATACTTTATCAAAAAAAGGAATATTATGAGTTTAAATAGAAGGAATTTTTTAAAAATCGCAGGAATTGCTAGTGTAAGCAAGGTTTTTGCGAATACCAATCAAGAAAAAATGGCAAAACTAATTGATTTAAGCCTTTGCGATGGCTGTGCTAATTTAGCAACACCTTTATGCGTAAGTGCTTGTAAAGTAAAAAATAAAGATGTTTTTCCTAAACCAATTAGCGAAATACCAAATTATTATCCACAAAAATTTTACGAAGATTATCAAGACAAAAAAGATGAGATTAATAGGCTAAATCCTTATAATTTCATCTATGTTGAAAAATTAAACATAGATGATAAAAATATAAATATCCCAAGACATTGTATGCATTGTGATGACCCAACTTGCCTTAAAATATGCCCTTTTGGAGCAATTAGCAAAGATAATTCAGCAGTTAAGATTAACCCTAATGTTTGTTTTGGTGGAGCAAAATGTAAAGATGTTTGCCCTTGGCACATACCACAACGACAAGCAGGAGTTGGGGCTTATCTTAAAATAGCACCTAAATTAGCAGGTGGTGGAGTTATGTATAAATGCGATTTATGTGCTGATATTAGCATTCCTACTTGTGTGAGTGCTTGTCCTAAAAACGCAATGATATATGCAAATAAGGAAAAAATAAAATTACTAGCCCTAAAAAAGGCACAAGAATATAAAGATTTAGCTAAAGATGATGGCACATATATTTACGGAGATAAACAAAACGGCGGAACTGCAACTTTTTATGTATCGCCGATTTCATTTGAAAAAATTCAAGAAGCAATAAACAAAAAACACGCAAACAACACTCAAGGAATAGCACATATGAAAGTAGATGTAAATAACAAAATAACCAGTAATGACAAAATTATTAAAAGTGTTTTATTAAGCCCGATTGCAGGTGTTTTAGCAGGTGTTTTACTAAGGAAAAAAATGAAAATTAAAAGACAAAGTATATTTAATCAAATAACTCATTTAGGAATAATGATTAGTGTTTTTGCGTTGATTTTTAGTGGTATTTTGCAAATGCCTGTCGCAAAAAGATATATGATTTATAAACTACCTTTAATGTCTTGGAGTGTGGATTATTATATTAGTTTGATGGTTCATTATATTTTTAGTATTAGCTTGATATTTTTTGTATTTTTGCATATTACATATTATATTTTACGCAAAGATTTTTCAATACTTCCAAAAAAAGGTGATATTAAAAAAAGCATAAAATTAATCTATGCAATAATTTTTAACAAAGAAGAAGAACCTTGCGAAAAATACCTACCAGAACAACGCCTTGCGTATTTAGGACTTGTAATTATTATGGCTGTTTTAATTATTACAGGGCTTATTAAAACTTATAAAAATTTAGCAGGAATTTCAATTAGTGAAAACTCTATATTTTTAGTAGCATTACTACATAATATTGGAATGTTTTTAATGATTTTTTGGATATTTATACATTTATTTGCCTTTGTTTTTGAGACTAATAGAGCACTTTTAGGTGCTATGTTTGGTGGAAAAATTGATGCTAAATATGTATTAAAAAGACATAAATTATGGCATGAAGGTGTAAAAGCCGCCAAAAAGGTTTTAAATATGTTATGAGCTTTACTAGCTTATATCGTAATTAAAATAATAAAATTTATACCAAACAATACAAATATTATATAAATCAATAAATTATTTTATACAATTCATTGACTTATAAAATACTCATAATAAAATATAATTTTTTAAAATTCCCTAAACCTTATATGTTTAAAAACGCTTTGTTTTATACCATTTTCATCTTTTAAAACTTCTCTTTTTGTAGTGGAATAAATGGGTTTTAAAGCTTTTGATTTAGCGTAATTTATAAGTTTAAAACACAAGCCAAAATCCCCACTAATAAGCACATAATCACCTTTTTTGGTGCTTTCATCGATGTATTCATAAAAATCTCTTGCATAATCATCTAAGTTATCAAGCTCTGGCGGGACATTGGAAAACTTAGTTTGCAAATCCTTTGGCAAGGCTTTAAATTCTACTATTTTTAGGCTAGTTTTAGCGTCATTTATTTGCTCATCGCTTAATTTGTGTGAAAAAAATAAATGCATAGCAATCATTTTACTTTTGCCTTTATGTCTAAAATCAATTTATCTTTTAATTCTTGACTAAAATTTAAATTATTAAATATTTCATCATAAGAATTAAAAAATTCTTCTATTCTAGTTTTATAATTGTTTTCATAATCATCGCTAAAGGCATCACAATGAGACATTCTATTCCTTAAATCAGCTATTTTTTTAGTTAAATTAATCACAGAATTAAATAATTTTATATCATCAGGAAAAGTGTTTTTATACTTAGTATATCTGTGATTATTTTGATTTACATTTGGCTTAGTTTCTTCAAAACTAAGTAAAAAATTTCTAATTGCTTTATATTCAGAATAACAATATTCGTATTCAGCCCTATCTAGTTGTTGTTTAAACTCATTAAAAATATGTAAATATATAGATTCAAGTAAAAACTGAACGCAATTTAAAAAATAATCGTGTTTTTTATAAAGCACAGCTAATTCATAATAAAAAGCTCTTTTAGGCTTAATTTTACCATTACCTGCTGACTTGATATTTACTTTATTTAAGCCTTGTAATTCAAGCATTATCTCATTTATCAAAGGTTGCAAATTTAAAAGACTTTGCAATGGATTTCTTTCGTAATAAAAAAGATTTTTTAAATTTTTATTTATATCTTGAATTTGATTTTTAAAAAGCGCGTCACTAAAACCTTTTAAAGCTAAATAAAGCGGATTATCAAGGTTATAATCAGGCACTTTTAAGCATTGTTTAAAAGTGCTTAAGACATTTGACATAACCATATTTTCAACATATTCATCAAGGCTTATAAATTCATATTCTTGTTGTTGGATTATCTCCTTTGCCACGATGAAATTTATCTTAAAATCTTTATTAATATTAGCTTGAATAAGCCCTGCAAAAATAGCCAAAATCGTATTATCTCTAAAGCCGTGGGTAATATCTATTATGATTTTTTTATACTTATTTGAACTAAAATCATTTTTTAAATCATTTATCAAATCCCCTAAAAATTTAGAATATTCTTTCTGGTCAAACTCTTTTGGGGTAATTTTATCACCATAAATTGGGCTTTGCTTTTTATTTGATAATTTTGTGCCGTATAGTGTAAAGTCAAAATTATCGTTATTAAATTCTTTAAGCAAACACTCCGTAGCACTCCACATATCAAGCTTAATCGTATCTTTTTCTACTTCAAAAACCTTATAAAAATCGCTTGTTAGAATATATTGTGCTTGTTTTGGTTGTTTTAGTCCTTTTGTATTTATATCTTCTTTGCTTTTTATTTGAAAATCTTCTACATCTTTATAAGTATTTGTCATACCTAAAAAACTAATGATTTTTATTTTGGTTTTGCCTTGTAATGGTAAATTTTCGTTGGTTTGCTCTGCGCTTTGAGGGTTTTGCGTATTTTCACATTGCATTTTATTTTCCTTTTTATCAACACTTTTTTTTACAATTTGAAGTCCTTTTCTAGGAGGTATTTTTATTTCACTCATTTTTACACCTTTTGCAAGGCTTTTAACCTTGCTTTTTTATTAATTCACTTGGGCGTGGCAAAACCTTATCTTTATGCTTAAAATCGTTAATATCCATATATCTACTATCAATATTTTTTGATTTTTCATAATTAAGCATTATTTCTAGCTCTTTTAGTCTCGGCTCTTCCCATAAGCTATTATTGTTTGAACCAATTTGCTCCAAAATCTTGCTTTCAAACGCCTTTATATAGTCTTTTTGCTCGTTGATTAAACTTAGCTCACATATGCCATTATCTGAAAACAAATTCTCATAACTTTTAGTTATATCATACACGCTTAATTTAGCATTTATTTCAACACTTCCAAGCCCAAGTGGTTTAGCTCCGCCAAGCTTATGAAAACAATTTTTAGGCAAGTTCAAAACAAACATTAAAGCACCTAATTCATAATCTTTTAGATTAGAAAATCTGATTTTACCTTTAAAATTAACACCACTTTTTATAGCTCTTATAACATTTTTCATTTTTTCATTATCTGGGCGTTGTTGATCTGGAATAAATTTATAATCCTTTTCATTTTTTGTATCTTTATGGTGATACATTTTATAGCCTCTTAGCATTACATCATCATTATAATGTTTAACGCTACTAACTTTTGATTTTAAGCTATTTTCTAAATACATATTATAAGAAGTTGGTTTTGGACCTTGCAAATTTTGAGTTCTTGTTTCTTTTTGAAAAATATCTTTTAAATCACTTACTAGATTTGCATCTTCAAAAAACACTCTAGAAGCAAATTTGCTTTCTTTACCAAAAATACATTCTGTTAAATCAAAATAATTTTCACCAAATTCATACTCAGGTATATGCTCTTTTACGCTTTTAAAATAAGGTATTCTAAAATACGGCGTATGACCAAAAAATACATATTTTATCCCTGCTCTTTCATGTTCAACAAAAAAGCACGGAACTCCGTTTGGGTATTTTTCATAATCATTTGCAAGCTTTACAAGGTTTAAAAACTTTTTATCCCTTTGTGGCTGTCTTTTATTATCAGCTTCGTAAAGCTCTATAAGCTCATAATCAAGACTTATTTTATCCAAAGCCTTTAACTCATCTTTGCTTAGTTTTTTGAATTTAAAATATGTTTTTTTAGCACTTTTGATATTTTTCTTATCACCGATCGTTTTAGTTGTTACGCCTGTATGAACTATATATTTATCGCCGACTGGCTTGATTGTCATATTTTCATTAGCTATTTTTTGACAAATTTCTAAGGCATTAGGATGGTTCATTAATTCATCTAAACCTTTAAGATCATAATCTTTATAAACACTACATCTTTTAGCTTGCTCTTTTGTAGCTTTATAAATAGCGTATTTTCTCTCGCCCTCTTTTACAAAATACCCAAACTTAGCGTTAGGTCTTGGCACCCCATCTTTATCTTTGCTTGACATTATTCTTGCATATTCAGCTTTAAGCGTGCTTTCACCTTTACCTGCCATATTTCTATAATAAAAAGTAGTTAGATTTGTATTTTCAAATTTACCATAACTTACGATTTCTACAAGATTTCTTATCATTCCTCTTAGGCTTGAACCTGGTATTTTTGGAGTTACTCCATCTATACTAAAGAATTTTTTAACTTCTCCTTGTTTTTGTTCATCACCTATAAAAAATGGTGTTTTTGTGGTTATTGTTAGGTTTATTTCCCCACTAATTCCATTAAAATTGTCAAAATCATCAGGTTTTTTAAACTTAGCAAACTCATTTTTATGATTTAAGGGAATGAAATTATATGAAGCTGTAGCCTTGCCAACAATTCCACCTTCACTTTTAGTGCCACCTGATTGTTTTTTATGATTATTAAAATTAGCCTTTTCTTGTGCTTTTTCTTTTTTTTGCTTTTCTTGGTTATTTCTTTTAGCTATTTCTTTTTGTTTATTTGTTCCATTATTTGCAAAAAAATCTCCAAACGGATTATTCATCTTATCTCCTTTATTACATAGCCTTTTATATAAGCTTGATTTGTGTCTTCGTGATAACCTATAATGTCGTATTTTTCTATGATGATTTCATTGTCCTTTTGCCTTTCAAGTGGCAAATAAAACTTCCCACCCCTACCATCATCTACCTTGCTCCAGCCATTTTCACAATCCACAACTTTGCCTAACATTATTGTTGTACTATTTATTTCATCACCTTTAAATTCATAAAGCCTTGAATTATCACCCCAAAAATAAAGTTCTTTAACCCCATCAAATGCACGAAATTCTAAAATCTCATCTTTATTTAAAGTACTAATTCCTGATTGAAATTCCATTTCGCCGTTTTTTACCTTACCAAATAGCACTTTGTCCTTTGTCCATGCGATGATTTTTGCATTATCAAAATCTTTTAAAAGCTCTTTCATTTTAGCAACTCCTTAGCTATCTCACTCATCTCGTTTGACTTTAACTCTTTGCCGTTTTCATAAGCGCTAAACTTACCACTAAACACCCCACGACCAACATTTTTACCACCACCAACGGCTAAAAATCCAGCACACAAATCCCTTGCTACAAAAAGCATTAATGCTTTTTCTTTAGGGCTTGGGTTTTTTAGCTCTATACTTAGATTGATTTTGCCATCATAAATAACCTTAGCATCAAACAACGCTCCATCAATGGTCGCCCCACTAAATCTATCTATTTTATTTCTTTGATGAAGTTTTTCCATGACGTTTTTAATTTCACTTTCACCAACCCTAACTCTTGATTTTTGAGTATCGCCTGCTTTTTTAATATCAGTATTTTTATCTACTGCGTAACCAAAAAGCTCATCTATAAAATCATCGCCTAAATTAAAAGTATTTGCTATTTTTAAAGCTTGATTTTTAATAGCACCTTTAAAGCTTGTCCCGCTTGCTATAAATTTGTCATTTTCTTTAAGGCTAGCTACTTTTGCATTTTCATCATAGTTATTTACACTACCAATTAAAAGTGAGTTTGTGATATCCAAATCAATTTTTATTATAAATCCTAGTTTTTTGTCTTGTTTTTCTAGAATTTGACATTGTGCATTTTCGCTATTGTTTAAGAAATCCTTATATTTTTCAAAATCATTTGGAAATAAAAACTCGTATTTTTTAAGCTCTAATTTGTTATTTTCAGTATCTTTAAAAGCAAATCTACCAAGACCTGACATTGTTTTAGCACCTATATTTATTTCACTTTGTAAGATATCTTCATAAGCTTTTATATCATCATCTAAATTATCATTTTCATAAATGTTAATTTCGCTTTCAAAAACAAAATCCGAACCAGCTGAAATAACTTCATAATCAAACAATGCTGTATCTTCTGCTATATTTGTTGTAGGAACTATCCTTATGCCATTTCTAATATTAACTTGATAATTACTTCTCTCATCTAAATAACAATCATTTAAAATAAGTCTACTTTTTTCACTCTTTTTATTATTTTCAGTTCCTAGCAAAAGACACTCGCCAAGCTCACTTTTTAGCACTCCAGCTAGACTTGTAGCGCTAATATAAGGCTTATCAGATTTATCCTTTAAACACATGCTATCTATGAAATCGCCTTCACTTGAGCCTATTTTAAAAGCTGTTTTATTTACTAAAGTTCCTTTATAAAATATCTTTTTTATTAATTTTTTATGCACTTCTTGGCTCATTTTGTCTCCTTTCTAGCTTGTTTGAGTTTGCTTATAAGTGTTTTAATTTTTAAATAAAACAAATACTCTTTATCATAGTATTTGTCATAATTTGGTAATTTAAATTTTTCAATATCAATACCGCTTAAATTAAGTCCTTTTTTATTTCTTTCCATTTTGTCTAAAAATTCATTTTGTTTTCCATTTTGCTTGGGCTTAAACTCTTTTTTAAACAAATCTATTATAGATTTTTCGTTATCAAATCCTATAATATTTAAAACCTTTTCAATTCTTGCTAATTCGCTTTTTGTCATTTTATCTTTACTACGATTTTTACATTCTGGATATTGAATTTCATAGTTTTTATACTCATTGCTTAAAAATACTCTTTGTTCTAGGTCTTTTTTTAAGATATTTTTAAGTGTTGACTCTATGTTCTTAAGCTCATCATCACTTAGTTTTAGCTTTTCTAGTTTATTTTTAGAATTTTGATTTGTTTCATTATCTTTTTTATCACTTTTTAACTCTAAATTATCAAAACTTTTATAAGCTTTAAGCCACCCAAAGCCAAATTCATCTTGGATTTTGAGTTGCACTAATTCCTGATTTAAATTCCCGCTAACCTTAAACACACTACCTGTGCTAAATCCCATTACTTGTGGAGTTTTACACTTGTAAGAATTGTTATAAAATTGTGCTTTTTCATATCTTGAAACTACGATTTTTTCTAGCTTCAATCCTTGTTTTTCTAGTTCGTTTTTAAGTGCGTCAAAACTAGGTTCAAATCCGCCAATTTCGTTTCTTAATAATACCGGACTAATTGCCACTAGATAAAACTCATTATTAAAATTACTTTCTTTATTGTTTGAACTCTCAAAGCTAATTTTTACCCTACCATATTGAGAATTTGCACTTTTACCAAGTCTTAAAACCTTGCCATTTAAACTACTAAAATCATCAATCTTATCAAGCTTTATAGCAAATTGTTGCCCCTTGCTAATTGCTGTGTATGAGAAGATTTTGTTTTTATATTTGCCTTCACTTTCATATTTTTCAAGCTCGGTAAGACTCATATTTTCTTTATCGGCTAAGCTTACATGGGTTTTATTGATAGTGCTTATTTTTGCTTTACTTAAAATACTATTCTTTATACAAACATATCCACCTATGTTTGATTTTTTCTCATCATCATTTTTCTCTATATTTTCATTAAATACCACTAAATCATCTTTATATTTATACTTTTTAAGGTTCATAGGTGCTGGATAAAAAATATTTTCACCATCATAAAAATAAGCATTTTGTGGCTTAGAATACTCCACCCCAAGCTTTTTAAAAGCACCTTTAATCGCACTAGCACTCAAATATTCCTTAGTATCAATGGTATTTTCATCGCCACTAAGATTTGTTAAAATAACATCATCAAGCAAAGTAAATACCATAATATCTTTATGAATTTCGTTTGTTTGAGCTGTTTTTTCATCATTTTGACTACTTATTATTTCGCATTTTACTTTACCAAAACCTCTAGTTCTTTTATGCCCTATATAACGAAGATTTAGGCAAATTAGTTCTAAGTCTTTTTGAAATTCCTGTTTGAAATTCTCATCAATCTCGCTTTCAAATATAAGCCCTTTATCATAAGCTCTAAAGCGTCTTAAACTTCCTTTTTTAGCTACTCCACGCTCATCTAAACTAGTGTGACTTAGCACCACTGAAAAAGAGTTTTTAAACAAATCGGGATTAAAATCATTTGATAATTTTTCTAAAATCTCATAATCTTGCAATCTCGCATCGCTTAGCTTTATAATACCTTCATTATTTTCATCGCCAAAAAGCCTAAGCACATTTATATCTTGCCCCATAGAAACAAGCTCATTTGCACTGTCTTTTAGCATTCCCTTTAGGCGTTTTGCACTAATATATGGCAAGCCGTATTCATTATAATCGCAATCCAAATCTATTAAAGCATCGCCGTTGCCATTTGTAATTATCGTATTACTTAAAAGTGTAATTTTTAATATCATTGTCCGTCCTTTTGTGGGTAAAATGCACTTAGTTCTATTGCATCAAATAGCATATTTTTATGTTTTATTTCGTCGTTTTCTAGTAAGTCGCTAGGCTTAAACTCATCGTTTTCGCAATAAATCTCAGTATATTTTTTAATATTTTCATCATCATTGTAAAACAGCAAATCCCTAATTTTCATCATCTTAGACCTTGCCATTTTGTTTAAAATCTTAACAAGCTTTAAAAGGTCATCAAAATCATAATGTTTGCATTTTTCGTTTTTATTTATAAAATAGCCTTTATTATTAATATAATCTTGATTTATTCTCTCGCTTGTATAAGTCTTTTCAAGGTAATTTAATCCTGATTTTACTTGATTTGAAAGAATTAAAAATGCTAGGCTTGATTTAGAATTATCCTTTTTTGCTAGTGTTTTTGCCTTACTTGCTAGCTCTTCGCTAAGCTGATACGCCCTACTAAACGGCGTTTTAGCCTTGCATATTACTATCCCTGCACTTGCATAAAGACTATCAAAATATTTTTTAGAAGCATTTTCAAGCTCTTTTATAAAAGTCTTACTAAGCCAAACCCCAAGCCTACCTTCACTAACAAAAGTAAAATCATCTCCATTTAAAATAATCGGTCTAATAGGTAGATAATATTTATTTTCTTTTTTAAAATCATCTTTAGTGATTTTTATATCTTTAAACTCAAAACCATCATTATCTAAGTGATTAATTAGCTTATCTATCATTTTCTCAAAGGCTTCTTGCATAATTTCATCAATTTGTTTAGAAAATTCTTTAGATTTTTCTTTACTATCAAGCTTTTTTACCTTTTCGCCAAGTGCATTGATATCGCAATGCACCACACTTATAAAAGCGTTATTATGAATATAAATATCATCTAATTCATTGCTAAATTCATATCCTTTATTAACTAAATACTTATCAAATCTTTTAGCATTTTCTACCATATTCCTTTTACTAGCTGTTGCGTTGCTAAACTCCCCACTCTCATTTACACCGATATTTGAACTAGGGCATAATCTTTCAAAGCCAATATTTAACGAGTGCGTGAGTGGATAAAAGCTATTTCTAATATTATCTAACTCATCTTTAGCACCAGCGATATCTTTTTGATAATCCCCACTCATTTTGTAAGGCACTAGATAAGGCACTAAACTAGGATAGGTTTTAAGTAAATATAGGCTGTATTTTTTTATAAATTCTTTTGCGATTTCAAGCTCATCAAAAAACAAATAAGCATTCCCGCCACCACTAAAACAATCCTTTATCTTGCTTATCTCAAAATTAAATTCCTTACAATTTTCTTTTATTTTTTCAACATCACTCGCAAGGGCTATAATCTCACTAGCACCTATCATATCTTTAAGTTTATTTGAGCTAAAAATATATTCTTGTTTAGCCGCTATATCAATTAAAACTAGATAATCACTCATTTTCTATCCTTTCTAAATCAATTTTGCCAAAACCAAAAGCCGTATGTTTTCCGACCCCTATAAGCCTTGCAATCTCAAGCAATCTCACGCACTCATCACTAAGGTTATAAAAATCAATTTCGCCAATTTTTGCATAAAAATTCATTTTTTTGCCTTGATTATTTGAGTATCTTAATAATTTATAGTCCATTAATCTTTGACTAAAAGAAAAATTATCATCAAAAAACACTCTTTCGTTTATGCCATTTATTTCATTAAAACGGCGTTTTAACGAGATAAAAAAGCTAAGTGGGTTAAAATCTGTGCTTTTATCATTTATCATAAACGGGGTTTTAAAAATCACTTTTATATTTTTATAGGAATTTTGCGGGATTATTTCAATACTTTTTATATCTTTATTTAATAATTCACCTTTATTACTCATAAAAGGCTCATCGTTTAAAAATATCTTTTCATAATCATATTTTTGTCTATCTACTCCAAGCCCTAAAGCTCTCATTTGCTCCATAGCCAAAGCAAAATAAGGGGTATATTTTATATAATCATTAAAAAGATAAATACTAAAATCATAAGAATTAAAATCAATTTCTAAGCGGTATTTTGAACTTGCGTTGTCTTTATTAAAAAACATCTCAAAGATATTCTCATCAACCCTTTTTAACGCCCAACCCAAAGTCCCCCGAACAGCCGAGCCATTAAACTCATTTTTAGGCTTAATATTTATGCCTTTTACACTTAATTTCACATATCTCACCATACCACCTTATTTAAAAATAATCAGATATTATCACTCATCATTTGAGATTTGTTTAATGAAATAGCAAATAAAAAAAGGAATTTACAATAAGAATTATAATAATTTTATTGCAAATAAGCCTTTATTGATTGTTAATATTTAAAGCTAAAACTTAGATATATTTAAATCCAAAAAAAGAAAATTATGAATAATTCGCAAAAAACATCAAAACAAGTCTTGCATATAAACAAAGCAAATCTTAGCTTGGTTAAAGATAATGAATTTATAAGCATAAAAGATAATAAAGAAACTATAAGCAAAATCCATCCAAGCAAACTAAAATCAATTATCATAAATACAACGATAACAATAAAATCAGATGTATTATTTTTAGCGGCTTTATATAAAATACAAATAACATTTATAAATCAAGCCTTAGATAGTATAAGCTTGTATAAAAACCAAAGCTCAAGCAAAACATTGTTACTACAAGCAAAACTAAGTGATGAATTTAAATTAGAATTATCAAAGCAAATAATACTAGCAAAATGCAAAAATCAATGTAATTTCATAAAAAGAATGGATAAATATCACAAAACCTATAAAAACAATATCTCAAATATGAAAGAATATATATCAAAAATCAAACAAGCCAAAAACACTCAAGAGTTACTAACTATTGAAGGAAAAGTTGCTCTATGGTATTTTGATGTATTTACAAAAAGATTTAATGATTATGGTTTTATAAAACGCCATAAAAAAGGAGCAAAAGACATTATCAATATGAGCCTAAATTATCTTTACGCCATACTTTATAACAAAATTCAAAAACTTATGATAGATATCAATATAAATCCATATTTAGGATTATTTCATTCAAATAATGATAAAAACACTAGTCTTGTATATGATTTTATTGAAGAATTTAGAGTGTATGTTGTAGATATGATTGTATTTGCGTGGTTTTCTCATCGTCCTAATGCTAGTAACGAATTAAACTTAATCCTCGTGGTAATGTTCATACGGTGATTGAGGTTTTCTCATCGTCCTAATGCTAGTAACGAATTAAACAGCGAACTTAAAGCTAAGCTTGGCAAAATGTTTGCTAAAAGACTTTTAGATACTTTATATTATGAAGGCAAAAATCTAAGCATAGATGAAATAATACAAAAACAATTAAAAAAACTAAAAATAGCAATCACAACAAATACAAAATACAAAGGTTTTTGTCCTAATATTTGCTAAATAATATTGAAATTATCTACGATTTTACCTATTGTATGACTTGGGGTTTGCATTTTGACTGGGTATATTTTGATTATATCTGTTTTAGGATTGATTAATGATTTGAAATATTTTATAAGTTTATTTAATTTATCACAGCTTATATTTAATTCAAATACACTTAAATTTATTCTCTCACCACAGCTTAATAAAGTATCGTGGATTATCTTACGAGTTTTATTAGAATTTATATCATAACAAACTATATAAAGCATTTAATCTCCTTTTTTTAAACCATCATAATCATTTTTAGTCTATAAATCTATGACTATCTAAATAAATTAAAAGTTAAAATTCTTATTTAAATTCTATATTTTTCAATATTTTCAATTTATGGAATTTAAAACAAGAAATATCACTCTAAACCCCATTTTATCATTTCGCATTTACCTAGTTTTAGGCTTAAAATCAGCTTAAATATTTTAATTTTATGGGTTTTTGTGAATTTCTACTTGGCATTTTCTAAAATTTATTTTTGTTTAAGATTTAAAAGCCCTAATTATAGGCTTTTTAGACCTTAAAGATTTCTTAAAATCAGAAAATGCTAAGCAAATTAAAAATTTTTATGATGAAATAGGCGTTTTAGTAGCGAAATTTAACTTTTGCTTGGCATTTTCTAAAAAATTTATTGTATTAAAATTATTTGCTGATAATTAGGCATTAATCAAGGATATTTATAATGATTTTTTATTTTGGTTCTTTTACAAAGTATGGGAAAATTAAGGGTTAAAGAACATTGCCCCGATTTAGGGGATTGAAACTTTTCTGTGTTTTCCATTATGGACTCCTTAATAAAGTTAAAGAACATTGCCCCGATTTAGGGGATTGAAACAAATTGACTTAAAACTTTTAATGTATTAGCTTTAGTTAGAGAACATTGCCCCGATTTAGGGGATTGAAACTATTAAGCATATTTCTATACCTAACCTTACTTTTGTTAGAGAACATTGCCCCGATTTAGGGGATTGAAACCTATTATTTAAATTTATATG
>NZ_JANYME010000019.1 GCF_026616895.1 Campylobacter sp. MG1 | reverse complement strand
CTTATATTTGAGTGTAAATGCAAATGAAAACCTGAATTATATGTTTTTAAACTTAATTAAAACTTAAATTTATAATATCATTTGTGAATTTCTTTGAAATTTTTGTAAAAACTGGTAAAAGTTTTATAATTTAATTAAATATAATTATAAACTTTTAATATACTTTAAAATCTGTTTTATTAATTCATTAAAATATAACTAACTTTATTATACAATAAACATTTTTCAAAAAAAGGGGAATTATGAATAATTTTGAAACAATAGAATTTACTTATCCTATAGCTATAGATTTTATACTTTATAGTTTATTAATGATAGGAATAGGATTTTATTTCTGGCATAAAAATAAAACAGCTGAAGATTATTTTATAGGCAATAAAGGTATGGGACCTGCTGTATCAGCATTGAGTGCTGGTGCTTCTGATATGAGTGGATGGTTACTCATGGGTTTGCCTGGTGCTGTATTAACATATGGTCTAGGACAAACATATATAGCGATAGGACTTAGTGTAGGAGCATTATTAAACTGGATATTTGTTGCCAAAAGACTAAGAATTTATACTGAAATAGAAAGTAATTGTATAACTATACCTGATTATTTTGAAACTAGATTTAATGACAAATCCCATATATTACGAATTATTTGTGCAATAGTAATATTAGTATTTTTTACAGTATATATATCAAGTGGATTAGTAGCAGGAGCTAAACTATTTGAAAGTCTATTTTCAATAAAATATAACTATGCTCTATTAATAGGAACATCTCTTATAGTTTTTTATACATTTTTAGGAGGATACAAAGCTGTTTGTTGGACTGACTTAATACAAGGAATTCTAATGATGTTAGCTTTAATAATAACACCAAGTGTAATGCTTAATGAAATAGGTGGAATTACAAAAGCATTTGATACAATATCAATAATTAGTGAAAATAATATAAATTTTTTATCTATGAGCGAAGGACTTACGATAATTGGAATAATATCATCATTAGCATGGGGGCTAGGATATTTTGGACAACCTCATATTCTAGTTAGATTTATGTCTATAAAAAATACAAAAGATATACCTACTGCAACATTTATAGGAATTTCTTGGATGGTAGTTAGCTTATTTGGGGCAATTATGATGGGATTTTTAGGAATTGCATATTTACATATATCAAAGGTAAATTTAAATGATCCTGAAAGAATTTTTATTGCAATGAGTCAAATTCTATTTAATCCTTGGGTTAGTGGGATATTATTAAGTGCCATATTAGCTGCAATTATGAGTACAGCAAGTTCTCAATTATTAGTATCAAGTTCTACATTAGCTGAAGATTTTTATAGAAAAATATTTAAACATGACGCTCACCCTAAAACCGTTATTATTCTATCTAGAATAAGTGTTTTATTAGTTTCATTAGTAGCTTTTTTAATATCAACAAATAAAAATTCTAGCATACTACAAATAGTAAGTTATGCTTGGGCAGGTTTTGGAGCTTCATTTGGTAGCGTAATTATAATGTCTTTATTTTGTAAAAATATAAGCAAATTAGGCGCTATACTAGGTATGAGTTTTGGTGCAATAACTGTTATAATTTGGGAAAATATACATATAATATTAGACACTTCTAAGAATGAGTTAGGTGGTTTTTGGAATATCTACTCAATAATACCTGGCTTTGCTGTATCGGTCATATTTATAATATTAGGTTCAAAAATAAAACCTGCAAATAAAGAGCTAGTAGAAAATTTCAACAATATGCTAGATAAACTAAAGTAAGAATAAAATCTTGCTTTAGTTTAATTTAAACTATTCCTCACTTAATTTATTTAAAGCTCTTCTCTAAAATTTTATCAATTAAGCCATAAGATAAAGCTTCTTCTGAACTCATAAAATAATCTCTTTCTGTATCCTTTTCAATCTTAGAAATCTTATTTCCAGTATTCTTAGCTAATATCTTATTTAATGTAGCTTTAAGCTTTAAAATTTCTCTTGCTTGAATTTCAATATCAGTAGCTTGACCTCTTGCACCACCCAAAGGTTGATGTATCATAATTCTAGCATTTGGAAGAGCAAACCTTTTACCTTTAGCTCCTGAGCTAAGTAAAAACGCTCCCATTGAAGCAGCTTGTCCTATACAAATTGTGCTAACATCTGGTTTAATATAATTCATAGTATCAAATATACTAAACCCACTAGTTACAACACCACCAGGGCTGTTTATATATAAATAAATATCTTTAGTAGAATCTTGAGCTTCTAAAAATAACAGTTGTGCTACAATACTAGATGCAACATCATCATTTATTTCACCACTTAAAAGAATAATTCTATCTTTCAGCAAGCGAGAATAAATATCATAACTTCTCTCGCCTTTGCTGGTTTTTTCTACTACATAAGGTATGTAGCTCATTTATCTTTTCCTAAAAAAATATTTGTAAATAATTTTTCTTCTATTAAACTCATTCTAACAGCTGGTAAAGCACCATTTTTTGTGTAATTTTCTATTAACCTTTTAGGATCCATTCCGTATCTTAAAGCTTCAAAATAAATAGCTTGACCTACTTCTTGATCACTTACAGTAATATTTCTTAGTTTAGCTAATTCATCAACAATAAATGTTAATTTTACACTTTTTAAAGCATCAGCCTTAAATTCATTTCTTTTTGATTCTAATTTTTGACTATCTTTTAACTCTTCAAATTCTTCCTTAGTATAACTTCTAGTTGCTTGATTAAATTGTAAATTTGTTTCTTGCTCTAAAATATTTAAAGGAACAACAAAATCATATTTATCTAACAATTTCTCTACGAATTCTTGTTTTAATTTCTCATCTACTAATTTAATTTTAGCTTCTGTTTCTAATTGTTCTTTTATTTTTTCATCTAAAATTGCTTCGGTTGGGTTTTCTACACCAGGAAGTAATTTTTTAAGCATTTCTTCATCAATTTCAGGTAATTTTCTTGCGTGAATTTCATGTAATTTTACTTTAAATACTGCTTTTTTACCTGCTAAATGAGCTGCTTGATAATTTTCAGGAAAAGTTACTTCTATATCTTTTTCTTCGCCAACTTTAAGCTCTATCATACCATCTTCAAATCCTGGTATAAATTGACCACTTCCAATCTCTAGCATATAATTTTCTGCTTTACCACCTTCAAAAGCAACACCATCAACAAATCCTTCGAAATCAAACTTGGCATAATCACCTTTTTTTAAGATTTGTTTTTTAGTTTTTTCTAATGGAGCAAATTGCTTAAGCATAGCTTCTTTTCTAGCTTTAATATCTTTTTCTTTTATCTCTTCTATTTTTACTTCAGGAATTAAAGATTCATAACCATCAAGTTTAATTTCAGGTCTAAAGGACATAGTAAAATCAAATTCTATTGAATCGCCTTTTCTATCAAATTTATTAAACATAGGTTCACCTATTAAACCTTTTTCATCTTTACCACTCTCTTTAACAGCTTGAGTAAAAGATTCATTTATAATTTCTTGTTCTGCATCTCTTGTTAAACTTTCTTTATATCTTGCTAATACAACATTTACAGGCACTTTACCTTGTCTAAAACCATCAACTTTTACGCTTTTACTAGCTTTAAGAGCTAATTTATTAATTTTTTCTTCTAATAAATTTTTCTCAATTTCTCCAACAACTGAATAATTAATTTCATCAATTTTTGATACTATAAGTTTCATTAAACTACCTTTTGTAAAATATTTCCCACAATTCTAGCTAAAAAAATTAATCATTGGCAAAATATAGGATAAAGAATGAGAGAATTAATTAAAAATTTATTAATACAAATTGGCGAAAATCCAAATCGAGAAGGCTTATTAAAAACGCCTGAAAGAGTAGAAAAATCATATGAATTTTTATGTAGTGGATATAAGCAAAAACCTGAAGATATTTTAAAAAAAGCAATATTTAATACTGATAACAATGAGATGGTTTTAGTAAAAGACATTGATTTTTATAGTTTATGTGAACATCATTTATTACCTTTTTTTGGAAAAGTTCATATAGCATATATTCCAAATGGTAAAGTTGTAGGGCTTTCAAAACTACCTAGGCTTGTAGAAGTTTTTGCAAGAAGATTACAAATTCAAGAACAATTATGCGAACAAATAAGCCAAGCATTATTTGATACGCTAAAACCTAAAGGTGTAGCTGTAACAATTGAAGCACAACACATGTGTATGCAAATGCGTGGTATTCAAAAAGTAAATTCAAAAACAATAACCAGCTCACTTAAAGGTATATTTTTAAGTGATGAAAGAACTAGAAAAGAATTTTATTCATTAATAAAAGATTAAAGTATTGACTTTAATCTCTAATTTGTCCATCTCCTAAAACTATATATTTATAAGATGTAATCTCTTTAAGCCCCATAGGACCTCTAGCATGTAATTTTTGTGTGCTAATACCTATTTCAGCACCTAGCCCAAAACATTCTCCATCGCTAAAACGAGTGCTTGCATTAACATAAACTACAGCACTATCAATTAAATCACAAAATTTATTAGCATTAGAATAATTTTGTGTGATTATACCATCTGAGTGGCCTGTAGAATATTTTTGTATGTGTAATATTGCTTCATCAAAATTATTTACGCTCTTTATGGCTAAAATATAATCTAAAAATTCATTTTCAAAATCTTCATCTTTGGCTAAATTTACTATAGGATATATTGATTTTATATACTCATCACACCTTAAATCTATATTTAATTTTATTAATTCTGGCATAATTTTATCAATAATACTTTTATGTAAAATTAGCGTTTCTAATGCATTACATACTGATGGGCGTTGCATTTTAGCATTTTTAATAATATCAATAGCCTTTATTATATTAGCACTTTCATCAACATAAATATGACAATTTCCAACACCAGTTTCAATAACAGGAATGCTAGAATTATTGACAACAGCATTTATTAAACTAGCCCCTCCTCTAGGAATTAATAAATTAACATATTTGTTCATTCTCATAAATTGATTTGTAGTATCACGACTAGAATCAGTAATTAAATTTACAAAATTCTCATTAAAACCTAATCTTACTATACTTTCTCTTAGTATTTTTACTATAGCTTTATTTGAATTTAAGGCTTCCTTACCACCTTTTAAAATAACCGAACTACCAGCTTTAATACACATAGCAAAGGCATCGCTTGTAACATTTGGACGAGCTTCATAAATTATACCTATTACCCCCATAGGAACTCTTTTTTTTCCTATAATTAAACCATTTTCCAATATTTTTTGCTCTATATATTCATTTAATGGATCAGGTATATAAGCTATTTTTTGTATACCTAATACCATAGAATTGATTCTTTTTTCATCTAATTTTAATCTATCTATTAAACTATCTTTTAATCCTATTTCCTTAGCATATTTAATATCTTTTAAATTTTCATTTAAGATATATTCCATATTGTCTTTTAAATTTTTAGCAGCTTCAAATAAAATTTCATTTTTATTTTTTGAATCTAACTTAGCTAATTCTAAACTAGCTTTTTTTGAATTTTTACAAATTTCTTCAAGCATTTTTGCTACCTTTAAAAAGTGTACCTATTTCCTTACCTTGAACTATATCAAATAAAACCCCAAAATCCTTACCACTTGTAATAATCATATCAATTCCATTGCCATTTACCATTTTTGCAGAATTTACCTTAGTAATCATTCCACCTGTACCAAGGGCTGAATTTGAACCACTAGCACTACTTAACACCTCATCATCAATAACATAAATTTCACTAATCTTTTTAGCATCGCTAAATTTATTTGGGTCCTTATCATACATAGCATCAATATCACTCAATAAAATCAATAAATCAGCATCTACAAGATTGCTCACATAAGCTGATAAAGTGTCGTTATCACTAAAGCCTTGAAGCTCATCAGTTGCTACAGTATCATTTTCATTTACTATAGGAATAACGCCCATTTGTATTAATTTTAGCACCGAATTTTGTGCGTTTTTTAACATTATTTCATTTTCAAAAACATCACGGGTTAATAAAATTTGTGCAATAATTTGATTATATTTTGAAAAAAAACTTTCATAAATTTGCATTAAAACCCCCTGCCCTACAGCTGATGCAACTTGTTTTCCAACTATATCCCTTGGACGTTTTTCTAAAGCTAATCTTTCAGTTCCAACAGCTATTGCACCTGATGAAACTAAAATAATTTCTTTTCCTTGATTTTTCAAATCACATAAAACCCATGCCAAATTTTCAATAGCTCTTAAATTTATTTTACCATTTGCATAAGTTAATGAAGTAGTCCCTATTTTAATAACTATTCTTTTATAATCTATTCTACGCATAAAATTTCCTTTTTTGCTTATTTTATTATTTTTTTATCATTTTAACAATATTAGTCCTAATTATATATGTTAAACTTGCAAAAACACAAAAACCACTAATAATACAAGCTAATTTAAAACTAGTATTAGCATCCATAAATCCGACTAAAAACGTTGCAAATCCTGCAAAAATAAATTGAAAACTACCTAAAACAGCCGAAGCACTACCTGAATATTGTTTTGCTTTTCCCATAGCTTTAGTAACCAAATTTGGGGTTATAAAACCCAACATACATAATGTAAAAAATAAAAATGCTGTAAAAGTATAAAAATTATTTGAAAAAATTATTAATAAAATAGAATTTATAAGCATAATCACAAAACCCATGAATACAATTTTATCAACACCAAATTTATTTGTAAAATATATATTTAATCTAGCAGCAATCATAAATCCTAAAGAATTTGCGCCAAAAATTAAAGCATAAGTTTGAGAACTTACTCCAAAAACATCTACAAAAACAAAACTAGACCCTGCAATATATGCAAACATTGAACTCATAACAAGACTAGAGCAAACTACATATACTAAAAATCCAGCTCTACTCATTGTAACTTTGTATGCTTGATAAATATTAAAAAATGAAAATTTAATTCTATCATTATTACTTTCTTTAATATAAAAAATACATAACAATAATAAAACTATTCCTACAATAAATAATGTTACAAAAATACTTTGCCATGAAAAATATTTTAACAGCATTCCACCTATACTAGGTGAAATCATAGGTGCGACACTAGAACAAATCATCATAAGAGAAAATACTTCAATAGCCTTTTGCTTATCAAAACAATCACTTACAATAGCTCTAGCAATCACAACACCAGCACAGCCACCGAATGCTTGCAAAAATCTTAAAGCTATAAAAGTATAGATATTATCAACTAAAAAACATAAAAAACTAGAAATTATAAAAATAAGCATTCCAGCTATTATCGGTAATTTTCTACCATAAACATCGCTTAAAGGTCCATAAATTAATTGACCAAATGCAAATGCAATAAAAAAACTTGCTATACTAAGTTGCGTATAAAATTCACTTGTATTAAAACTTTGTTGCACTGCACTTAAAGCTGGTAAATACATATCAGTTGCAAGTGGTGCAATAGCACTTAAAAATGCTAAAATAATGATAAATATTTTTTCTTTCATATATAACTCCTAAAATTTAGAAAAAAATGATATTGTCTAAATTTAGTAAATAATTTGTGTATTTTTAATAATAATTTATACTTTAAATAGATTAATTTTTATACAGTAAAAAAAATTAATTCAATAATATATTATCATTTTTTATTTGATATATATTTTCAAATCTAATATTGTGAAGTATAAAAAAATCTTTTAATTTTTCAATGCTTTCAATTTCTACTAAATAAGCCATTCCACAACCAGCTTCTAGCTCTTCAGGTAAAGCTACAACTTCCCCACCTAAATTTGCTCCAACCTTTTCTGCTAATAAAACATCACTAGTAGTAGCAAATACTGTAAGTAATTTCATATTAAATCCTTTATCGCTTTTATAGCGTAATTTATATCTTTTAAAGAGTTAAAATGAGAAAAACTAAACCTAACCATACCTTGATTAATTGTCTTAAAATGTTCGTGAATAAGAGGTGAGCAATGAAGCCCTGCTCTTGTGCAAATGCCGTATTTATCATATAAAATTTTAGCAACTTTACTAGAATTAAAGTCTTTTATATTAAGACTTATAATCGGGACTTTTAGCTTAAAATCACCGCTTTTAAACTCGTCTAAATCTCCATAAATTTTAACACCTCTAATATCATAAATCCCATCAAAAAAAGCTTTAGCAAGTTTCATACTTTTGTTATAAAGATTAGCTTGACCTTTTTCTTTTATATACTTTAAACTTGCATTAAGCCCTGCAATACCAAGTAAATTTAAAGTTCCTGCTTCAAGCCTTTCAGGTAAATATTTTGGCATAAAATGACTTATCGTATCAAATCCAGTGCCACCACTAAAAAAATTAATATCCGTATCAATATCTTTAAAAATAATCCCGCCAATTCCAGTCGGTGCAAGTAGTGATTTATGCCCTGTAAAACACAAAAAATCAATATCTTTTGCATTAATTTTAAGCTCTCCTGCACTTTGTGCTGAATCAATAGCTAATAAAACACCAAATTCCTTACACCAACTTGCAATTTTTTCTAAATCAACGCCATTGCCACTGACATTTGATGCATGAGAGATGATTAAAAGCCTTGCATTTTTATCTAAATGTGAAAAATCAATATTACCATTTTCATCTAGCGGTAAAAACTTTATCTTAATACCATTTTTTTGATAAAGTGGTCTTAAAATAGCGTTGTGTTCGGCGTTTGAAGTAATTACTAAATCATTTGGTTTTAATAAATTTATTATAAGCAAATTTAATGCTTCGGTAATATTTTTAGTAAATACAACACCTTTTAAATCATTAGCATTAAAAAAATCAGCTACAAGCTCTCTTGTTTCAAGTATTAATCTAGCGGAATTTAAAGCCGTATCATAAAGCCCTCTAGATGGATTTGTATAACTTCTAAGTGCGTTTAAAACGGCTTTTTCAACACATTTTGGTTTTTTAAAACTTGTAGCTGCATTATCAAAATATTTAATCATTCTTACTTTCTTTTAAAAGTTCTAAAAACGCTTCAATTCTCGTTAAAATTTGACCTTTATCTTGCATAGAATAATCTGATTCTATATGTAAATAAGGCGTATTTTTGCTTTTACAAAATTTCGCTACATTATGACTTTCTATATTAAAAGTATGACAGGCTAATAAAATCACTTCTATTACACCATCGGCTTTATATTTATCAATTAAATAATCAATATCATCAAGTCTTCCACAATTAGGGCTCATAACTGAACAATTTGTTTTAAGATATTTTCTAGCAATTGCTTTAATTGGCTCTTCATTTTCATCTATTAAAGTCATTTGATTTCTAAGACCACTACAAGAATCAAATCCTACTACAACAGCACCTAAATCCTCAATCGTTTTTATAATTTTTTCTTTTACTCCACCTAAAGGACAACCTGAAAGTAAAATTCTAGGCCTATTATCTATCTTACCTTTAAGATTTTCTTCCCAATTTTTATAAATTTCTTTTGTTTTTTGTTTTAAATCTTCGTTTTTCTTAACTCTATCATACATAAAGCCAAAACTTTCAGTTACATTAAATTGTTCTAATCCACTAATTGGACTTGGATTTAGACTTGAGAGTTCATAAAATTCAATTAAATTTTTTCTTTCTTCATTGCCTTGTTTAATAGCTTGTTTTAACATTTCATCAGTAATTTTTATATTGTAAAATTTTTCAAGCTCATCTTTTAAAGCTCTAACCTCTTCTTCAAAAAATAAAAAAGAACTTTCTTTAATGTTATTTTGTGGTAGTTGCATTACATAAGTATGTTTAATATCATTCATTAATTCAAACATTTTTTTCTTACCATCACAGGTAGTTTCACCAACTATAAAATCTGAATAATAAAAAAATGGACAAGTATCTGTAATTGCGTGCCCATAAGAAGCCTTTATAAGTGGACAAAGATTGCTAGGTAAATGTTTTTCTGCATCTTTAATAGGCTTTTCACTAGTAGCACACAAGCTAAGCGGAATCGCACCTGCTGCATAAATTAGTTCTGTTGGAACATAAGAACAATATGTCCCAACCACCTTACCACCTTCATCTTTTAATTTTTTAAGTGAAATAAATTTATTTTTCACACCCTCAGCAAAGCTATCAAATCCATCTGGTAATTTATTTAATTCTTTCATATATTCTCCTTTATGATAAAGCTGCTCCGATAGCACCTGCAAATCTTGAAAATTCATGGGTACTAACCTTTGCATTTAATTTTTCTTCTAAGATTTTTATAACAAAATCACTTTGACTAAATCCACCTGTTAAAAAATATTTATCACTTGATTGCTTTTTACTAGCTAATGATAAAACCTTATTTGCCATAGATACAATAACCCCTGCTGCTAAATCATTTCTTGATATATTTTTATTAATCAATGAGATAATTTCTGATTCTGCAAAAACAGTGCAAGTTGAAGTTATATTAATAGGTGTTCCAAGCTTGGCTACTTTAAAAAATTCATCAATGCTAAGACCTAAACGATTAGCCATAACTTCAATAAATTTTCCAGTTCCAGCCGAACATTTATCATTCATTATAAAATCAACCATTCGCTTATTTTCTAAGATTATTACCTTTGTATCTTGACCGCCTATATCAATAATTATTTCATCACTTGCACCTAAAAACACCGCGCCTTTTGCGTGAGCTGTGATTTCTGTAATACTTTTATTTGCATACGGCACACTAATCCTGCCATAACCTGTAGCTATTATTTTAGAATTATTTTCATCTATGTCTAAATCATTTAACCATTTTAAAATATCTAAAGAAGTATCTTTTGAATTATAACCACTAGGCATTGATTTTAACATAAAAATTTCATTCTTATTCTCACGTAAAATAGCAACCTTGGTAGCAGTTGAACCTATATCAATTCCTACAAAATATTTCATAATTTATTCCTTAAAATTGAGTAAAACGCCACGCAAAGCACAATTATAAGCCCATAAACAAACCTTGTATAATACGCATCATAACCCATCGCTACAATGCCTGATTCTAAAATTCCTATAATTATGCAACCTATAAAAACGCCATAAACACTACCCTTGCCACCATTGCTAGAAATCCCACCTATAAAAATTGCTGCAAAAATTATTAACATATAACCATCAGCAAGACTAGGCCACCAATTAGAAAATTCAAGACTTAAAATAACCCCAGCAAGAGAGCTTAAAATACCGGAATTTATAAACAATGATAGTTTTATAAGTTTTGGTTTATACCCCATCATTAAAGAAGCTTTATCACCACAAAATAAAATCCCACTACCTATTTTAAGTCTAAAAATAAGTAGATATAAAAATATATAAACTAATACAGCCCAAATACTTTGCATAGGGATAGCATCAAACAATCTATATGTAAAAATATAATTTAAATATTTTATATCATTATCCAAGCTAATTGATAATCCACCACATAAAATAGTAGCTATTCCTCTTATTAAAAAGCTTGTTCCTATAGTTGCAATTATTGAATTTACATTAATATTTAACACTAAAAAAGCATTGAGTAAGGCGCATAAGATTCCAGTTAAAAAACAAGCAAAAAGAGATATAAATTCATTGACTCCTAAATTTATTAAATATGTAAAAATAAAAGAACTAAGAGCTACGATTGATACAAAACTCATATCAAATTCACGAGCTAATACTAAAGGAAAAAGTCCAGCAGCAAGGATTAATATAATAGGAATGCTAATTAAATAAGAATAATAAATTTTATAATTAGAATATACATTTGGTGAATAAATATAAAAAATACCTAAAATGGCAAATAATATAAGCGTTAATAAAATTTTAAATTTCATACTAATCATTAACAAAACCTATTAAATAAGTCATATAAACTAAACACATCTTTTACATCTTTTTTATATATTTGACAGCTTATTTTTCCGTGTTTTAAAAAAATAAATTTATCACTTATTTCATAACTAGTAAGCAAATTGTGAGATATTAAAAATACACCTTTTTGTTTATCTTTTAACTCTTGTATGTATGATATTACTTTTTTAGTTTCATTTAATGCGAGTGCTGAAGTTGGTTCATCTAGTAAAATAATATCATTGTTAAAATAAATAGCTCTTGCTATACAAAGTCCTTGCTTTTCTCCACCTGAAAGATGACTTGCATCCTTTTTATAATCAAGTCCTTTTCCATTAAGTCCTAAAAAATTATTTAAAATTTCTTTACAAATTAAAAGCTCAGCTTTATCATCTATAAAACCAAATTTACTTATATGACGATTTGCAAAAAAATTTTTATAAATAGGCTGTTCAATGCAAAGACTATACTCTTGAAAAACACATTCAAGTCCTAATTTTTTCGTATAATTTAAATCATACTTTTTTAAATTAATTAAATTATTTTTTATATAATATTCACCATCACTAAATTTATTTAATCCACAAAGACATTTAAAAAGCGTAGATTTTCCAGCGCCATTATCTCCTAAGAGTGATACTATCTCGCCTCTATTTAAATTAAGCGAGATAGATTTTAAAATAAATTCATTATTTATTTTAAAACTAGCATTCTTAAGACTAATTAAATTATCTAATTCCATCTTTTACTAAAGGTTTTATAAAATCAATATTATCTTTTGTAATAAAGCCACCACTTGTGTCTATATTAAATCCACTAAAACCAAATTTTTTAGCAAAATAAACTTGCCATACACTTAAATATCCTTGCACAAAAGGCTGTCCATCAGCTATTAGTGCTAAATATCCATCTTCAATACCTTGCATAGTAGCTGGACTTAAAGAGAACCCAACTACTGTTAAATCTTTCGGGTCTATTTTTAAATTTTTCATAAATTTAGGAGTAGCAGCTGTTAAAGCACCATGGTCTATAATAGCTAATTTAATATTTGGATTTTTTAATAAAACTGATTGGAATATATTTTGTCCTAAACTTGGGTCTTTATTTACTTCAGGCGAAATTTCTACATAAGTAATTTTTACTTTAGCTTTTTCTAAAATTTCAGTAATTGCTTGGGCTCTAAGACCTCTAATAGGCTGACTTTTTAATCCCCATAAAAATATCTCATCATTTTCTTTTAATTTATAAACTCTTAAAATTTCATTAGCCATAGCAACACCTGCTAAATAATTATCAGTTCCTACATAGCCAAAACCTTTTGAATAATTTTCTTTATAAATTTCAGGTAATTTTGTATCCAATGAACTAACCGCCACACCTTGTTCAATAGCTTTTTTTACAAGTGGAGCATAAAGTTTATCTCCAGGATGACCCATAATTACGATACCATCAGGATTTTGTGCTAATGCACTTTGAAAATTTACAACCATTTTATTTGGATCCCAATCTGAATGATAAATTTTAAGTTCTATCCCTAAATCTTTTGCTGCTAATTTAGCACCATTACTAACAACTGTTGCATAAGAATCACCAGGTGCACCACCAGCATCAAAAAATACAGTAAACGAAAACGCCTGAAGCGTTACTAATAATGTTAATAATAATTTTTTCATAATTTAATCCTAAAAATATATTTTTGCTTGCTTTGATATGATTTTAATTTTTTTTAAAAAGTAATTAGTAGCATATTTTTTCCTTATTTGTACTGGCAAACCTTGCCGTGAATTTAAGTATATAATAATTTGTATAATATTTAGAAACTTTATGCCTGATATATTCAGGCATAAAAATA
This sequence comes from Campylobacter sp. MG1, assembly GCF_026616895.1. NCBI lineage: Bacteria > Pseudomonadati > Campylobacterota > Epsilonproteobacteria > Campylobacterales > Campylobacteraceae > Campylobacter > Campylobacter sp. MG1. Next base: position 2,556 of record NZ_JANYME010000019.1, on the reverse strand, counting down.
ATTATTTAGCTGGTGGTGTTCCTTCAGGATTTGATAAAATTGCATCAGCCATAACTTTCGCGCCTTTTGCTAATTCACCAACACCAACAAGTCTTAACGCAGGTTTAACACCATTACCAAATACTTTTTCAAATTCAGCATTAAATACACTTTCATCTTCAATATTTGCTAAATAAGCATTAACTTTTACTAATTCGTTCATTTTGTGTCCGCAATTTTCTACAATAGCTTTAATATTTGCAAAAACTTGAGCTACTTGTGCTGCTGTATCTTTTCCAACTACATCACCATTTTCATTTAATGGTAATTGAGCACTTAAATGATTATAATGTGAGAATGCTACACTTTGACTTGATAGAGCACATTTTGGTGCTTTTGCATTATTTTTTGCAATAATTACTATACCATGGCGATCTTCTATTAATTGCGGTGGAGTTCCATCACCATGTGCTACACTAACTTCTACTGCAACCCTTGCATTATGTGGCAAAGAAGAAACTTTAACTACAGTTCTAGCTGGAAAATAATTAACAGCTCTAGCAATAGCACTGCGTGGGAAGAAACATTTATAAATTGTATTAATTACTTCCATATCAGCTAAATCTCTTACAAAAATAGTAACTTTTACAACATCATCAAGTCCTACTCCAATACCAGCTAAAGCTGCTGAAACATTTTTAAAACATTGTGCTGCTTGAGCACCTACACACTCAGCCACGATACGATTAACTGAAGGGTCTATAGGTAATTGACAACTTACATTGCTATAATGCGAAAATGCTACTAATTGAGTTGAATTTGATGCAACTGGTGCTTTTTTACTATTATTTGTAAGTTTAATTAAGTCACCAGCTTGAGGTGCATTAGGAATAGTTCCCAGACCATGTGTTAACAATCCATCAACGCCAACTTTCGCACCATTAGGAAGAGCTTTAACACCTACTACACTTAATGTTGGCAAACAATTTGCAAATACCGCTAAAAATTCAGCTTCAACAGCTTTATAATCTCTCATATCTACTAAAAATATACTAACTCTAACAGCATCACTTATACTATGTCCACTTTTTTCTATAACATTTTTTAAATTTACAAAACATTGACGAGCTTGAGCTACCACACATTCGCTTACTAATTTACCATTACTATCATTACCTACTAGTAAACCTAAATTACAGTAATGTGAAAAGGCCGCTGAATGTGAACCAACTCCTTTTGCTACACCATCAAAACTACGTGCATCAACTGCATTAAAATTACTCATTTTTATCTCCTTAACTTTAATAAAATATAAAAATTCTACATTAGTTTTAGTTAATAAATAAGTAAAAAATAAAAAAATATTAAAAAAATATGATAATTTTATTATATATATAAATATTTTTAAATTTTTATTATATTACGCAAAATTTTTCTTAAAAATAAAAATTATTAGCTATTTTACAAATCTAAAAATAATAGTAATAAAAATAAATTATTTTAATAAAAAATTAATTTTATAATTTTATATTTTTTTAAAAATTTTATACTTAGCTATACTTTATATTTTTTATTAAAATAAAATTTATTTAAGTTTATTATGTTAAATTTCATTAAATTTATTTTATAAATTAATAATTTTTTAAATATTTTATAAATAATATTATAACTAAAAGGCTAAAAATGAAAAAGTTTTTTATAAAATTATATAAAACAATTAAGCTAGGTTTAATAAATCCTTTCAATCCTTACCATTATTTAGAAGACCCATATTATTTAGAAAACGAAGAAATTCATACACTAGAAGAATGGGAACAAATAGAAAAATCAAAAAGTAAATTTAAAAAAATTACCGAAAATATATTAGATACAATTTATAAATATTGCTATGAAAAACCTATTCATTTTATTATAAGCTTAATTCTTGGTATAAGAAATTTGATTTGGTTTTTTAGAGTAATTTTCAATTATAGGACAAATGATAGTTATCATGAATATATAATTTTAAGAAGAATTTTTGAGCTAAGAATTAAAAAATTTAAAAAAGGAATTTATCCAGAATATGAAGGAATGGAAAGAGACTTACAAACATTAATTAAAATGAAAGAAATTTTAGATGAATATGCAAAGCAAGATACTTTTGAAGATTATAAATTAATTCAAGAATTTCTAAATATATATAAAAAAGATGGTGATTACATATGGTATTAGATAATTTATTTAATTAAAAAAATCATAGCTTTAAATTAAATTTTAATAATATTATAAAATACATTTTAATTTATAAAAATATAATGATAAACATAAGTATCAAACCGTGTTGTGATAGAATTAGGTTTGCAATTCAACAACTGCTCCAGTTATATAATCACTTTTTGGGTTTCAAACCGTGTTGTGGTAGAATTAGATTTGCAATCAAGTGTTGGAGCTTTAAGTGGTGTTGGAGCTATGTTTCAAACCGTGTTGTGGTAGAATTAGGTTTGCAATATAAATGGTTCACTTGATATTACAGGCAATATTAGCACGTTTCAAACCATGTTGTGGTAGAATTAGGTTTGCAATCGTACGATTTAGCGA
>NZ_JANYME010000018.1 GCF_026616895.1 Campylobacter sp. MG1 | reverse complement strand
AATGTTACTAATATGAAAGCTATGTTTAGTGGGTGTAGTAATTTTAATGAAACACTATATTTTGATACTTCTAGCGTTACTAATATGCAAGAAATGTTTAAAAACTGCAAAGCATTTAATAAAAGCTTAAACCTAAACACAAGCAATGTTACTAATATGAAAGCTATGTTTAGTGGGTGCAATGCCTTTAATAGCGATATTAATTTTAATACGCATTGTGTTGTTGATATGTCAATGATGTTTGATAATTGCACTAATTTTAATAAAGTTCTTAACTTTAACACTATTAATGTTAAAAATATGAATGCTATGTTTTATAATTGTGTAAATTTTAATCAAAGCCTTGACTTTAATACCGAGAATGTTTTTGATATGAGTGAAATGCTTTATAACTGCATTAATTTTAATCAAGAAATCAATCTCAATAGCAAAAAAACGCACAATATGAGCTCAATGTTTTATAATTGTATTAATCTAAATAAGCCAATTAATCTTAAAACTTCAAATGTTATCAATATGAATAGAATGTTTTGTAATTGCTCTAATTTTAATCAAGAACTCACATTTGATACAAAGCTAGTAAAGGATATGTTTTATATGTTTAAAGACTGCGTTAGTCTTAATAAAACTTTTCATTTTAATTTAAATAAAATAGAAAAATTCAACGATAAAAATACTATGAAAATTAATTTAAAAACCTATATAAAAAATATGATTTTAAAAAATTGCCCTGCAATTATTGAAATTCCTAATTCAAATTACACGAATTTAAATCAATCAAATCACAAATAAAAGGAGAATAAATGTCAAAAACAAATGAATTAAAATACAAGCCTAAAAATAAAAAAGAATTAAAGGCTTTAGTAAGTGATGAGAGTATAAATCTAGCTGATATTGATACGAGTTTGATAACTAATATGAGTAAGCTTTTTAAAGATAGTGAGCGAAAAGACTTTAGTGGCATAAATACTTGGGACACTTCTAGGGTAAAAAATATGTGCAGTATGTTTGAAAATTGTAAAAACTTCAATCAAGCTTTAGATTTTGATACTAGTAATGTAACTGATATGGGTGCGATGTTTTGTGGGTGCGAAAGTTTTAATCAAGCAATCAATTTTAACATTTCAAAAGCTAATATTTATGGGCTTATATTTAGATGTTATGCATATAAACAAGAAATTAATTTTGCTAACGATACACTAATAAAAAGCGTTTATAAACCTAAAACAAAAGAAGAATTAAAAGCCTTAGTAGATAATGAGAGTATAAATTTAGGCGAAATTGATACGAGTTTAATAACCGATATGAGTAGATTATTTTATAAATCAAAAAGAAAAAACTTTCAAGGAATAAACACTTGGAATATTACTAATGTAAAGGATATGAGCTATATGTTTTATAAATGTAAAGGCACTTATAAGATTAATTTTGCTATCTTTAGCGATGTTAATACCAAATATATGTTTGATCATAGCAACCTTGATGATTACATTATTAGGAATTAAATTCCTAATAAATCCTTATTAGGTCTTGTGGCAAAGCCTGTTGCTTTGTGATTTTTATACTCTATCCTTTAAAACTTCTTTTAAAATATTTGCTAAGCATTGTTATTTTAAAATCCCACTAATTAAACAAAATCTAATTTAATAATTTCATCTAAAGTATTAAAAATCATTTTATAAGCTCTAAAACTTGCTTTATTATTTTTGGGTGTAAGGTTTTGCCGCTGTGAAAAGGTAAAATCATTCTTAAATTATATTTATAATATATCTTATGGCTACCTTTTTGTCTATCAAAAATAAAGCCGTTTTCTAAAAGCAATTTTTCACATTCTTTAGCAGTTAGCACTGGTAATTCAGGCATATTTACCAACTTGTAAAGGAACTATAGAAACAAAAGCATTTAAAAGCTTTAATCTCTCATCATCACTTAAGCTCTCTAAATATAACTCGCTTGCTTCTTTTATGTTTTCTAACGCTTCTTCGTAAGTATCGCCTTGCGAAACGCAGCCTTTTAGAGCAGGAACATAAGCATAATAACCATTCTCATCTTTTTCTATGATTGCATTCATTTTATTCTCCTAATAAATCCTTATTAAGTCTTGTGGCAAAACCTGTTGCTTTGTGATTTTTGTATTCTTTAATGATTTCGCCATTTTCATCTAGGATAAAGCACGAGCGAATAAGCCCTTCGTATTCTTTACCATAATTTTTCTTAATCCCCCAAGCACCAAATAGCTTAGCCACTTCTTTAAATTCATCGCTTAATAAAATCTGATTTAAGCCGTATTCAGCTTTAAATTTCGCTAGTTTTTCACACTTATCAGGGCTAATTCCAATCAGCACATATCCTGCATTAAGCAATTTATCAAAACTCTCACTTAATTCACAATTTTGCTTAGTACAACCTGGAGTGTAAGCTTTTGGATAAAAAAACACTATCACCTTTTTACCGCGAAAATCACTTAGATTAATCGCTACTTCATCTTGATTTAATAAAGTAAATTCCATTATCTTCTCCTAGTAATGTTTAAATTCTCTACAACCTATTTGAGAACCTAAATCACATGCTAAACCATAAAAGTGTTTAGCATTTTTGTTTGATTTTTTTATAAGTTGTCCTTCTGAAAAAATATCTCCAGCCTCTATACATGCTTTAACATATCCTGATATACAAGCTCTTTCATATAATTGTATTGCATTGTTCGGGTCTTCTTTTTGTATAAGTTCAGCTAATTCTATACAATATTGAGTATTACCTTTATTACAACTTTGAATAAGTTGGTTTTTATATATTTGTTTTGGCGTCATTGGTTCTATATCGTAGCAACCATATAACAATATAGCAAGTGCCATAAAAATTAATTTATGTTTCATAGAAAATCCTTATTTTTTGTTTAATATTATCATATTAATCCTTTAAAACTTCTTTTATAATATTTGCTAAGCATTCTAATTGATTAGGTAAAACGCTCCTTAAATCAATTATTATGCTATCTTTATCATAATTAGCCACTACGCCTTTATTTAAAAGTTCGTTTATTTTGCATTTATTAGCCTTAATTTTTAAAGCATAGCCGCTTAGTAATTTTTCAGGCATTGAGCCACCCCCTACTAGGCTTTTGCTCTCTATGATTTCGCCAAAATTTATTAGCTCTTGCAAGGTTTTTGCTTTGTTTAAGACTTGAGATTTTGTATCATTTAATAAAGCTAGGCTTGGTAGATTTGCATAGTCTTTATTTAAATAATTTTTAACAGCTTTTGTAAGTATTAATAAGCTAGTTTTATTTAGCCTAAACATTCTTAAAAGCTGATTTTTGCGTAATTTTTCAATTAGTTCTTTTTTACCTAAAATAATTCCTGCTTGAGTGCTAGCAAATAGTTTATCCCCACTAAATGAAACCAAGCTAATACCTTTAGATATTAGGTTTTTTACACTAGGTTCATCCCTTAAACTATCATTTATTAAATCCACATAGCCACTACCTAAATCATAATAAAATATTTTTTCATTTTTACAAGCTAAATCATTTAGGCTAATCGCATCTACTTCTTGACTAAATCCACCGATATAAAAGTTTGATTTATGAGTTTTTAAAATCATTTTTGCATTGTTTAATTCAGCTTCATAATCGCTCATCTTAGTCTTATTAGTAGTCCCTACTTCAATAAGCCTTGCTCCACTTTCACGCATCACATCGCTTACTCTAAATCCCCCGCCAATTTCTACTAGCTCGGCTCTACTTGTAATTACACCTTCGTTTTTACCTAAAGTATTTAATACTAAAAATACAGCAGCAGCGTTATTATTTACCACAAGTGCATCTTCGCAACCAAAAAGCATTTTTAAATAAAATATGAGATTTTCATCTCTTTTACCCCTTGCATTGCTTTCTAAATCAAATTCTAAATTAATATTATTAGTATGAAAAGCCTTTAATTCATCATAATCACTCTCGCTCATTAAAGCACGACCAAGATTTGTATGAAGCACCACACCAGTAGCATTTATCAATGCTCTTGGCTCTTTTAATAGCCTTTTATTAATTCTTTCATTAAGCTCTTTGAGTATCATCTCGTAACTTTGCTCTTTATTAGTAGCTCTTAGTTCATTTATTAATTCTTTAGCCAAAAAGCTAACTAAAAAACTAGGTTTATCATTAAAGGCATTAATTAATTTTGATATTTGTGGTAGCATTTTAAAATCCTTAAATATTTTTTAAAATACTAGCAAGGAAAGGTAAAAATGAAAGAATTTGCATATTTAAAAAAGGCTGATTTTATAGATGATTTAGGCAAAAATATAGCCGTTATAAATAGCCCTACTAGTGAGAAATTTCTAATAGCAAATGACAAGGCTTTAAATGCTTTAATCTATGCTCCTGAAATTGATTTTTATATAAAAAACTCAAGTGCTTTTAATAATGAAAAATTAGAAAAATTATATGAAGCAAGAGCTATTAATTATGATTATTCAAGTGAGATTAATTTATATGCAAATATTGATAAAAGAATTTGCATATTATTTGATGATAAAGATTTAAAAAATAAATTAATAGATAATGGTTATAAGGCTGTTTGTGTTAGTGAATTTGAGTTTGTTTATGGTGGGATTGGCTCACTTGTAGTAGTTACTAAAGAAGGCGAATTAGATTGTGATTTAGCTATTTCACAAACAAAACTAAACAATCACGCAGTATTAATAAATCATGAAAATATATTGCAAGATTTAAATTCTTTAACGGGTAAAATTAGCTTTACAAGAAAGATTGAGTTTAATTCAAGTTTATGCCAATTAGATGGGCGTAGGAGTGAGCATTGTGGTTGGTGCGTTGAAGCCTGTCCTAGCGTGGCTTTAAGCACTGATGATAAAAAAATCATAATAAGCGAAATTGATTGTATTAATTGCGCAAAATGCGTAAGCGTATGTCCTACTAATGCACTTGAGTTTTGTGAGTTTAATAAAGATTGCATAAAAGAAATTAGCAAAATCTATGAAAACGAGCAAATAATAATAACTCAAAATTATGATAATGATTTTAATATAAAGCATTTTTTACCATTTAATATACCTTTTGATTTATTAGATGAATTAATACTTTTACATTTAATAAACACAAGTGGTAAAAGCATTGCTATAGTTGGAGATATTAGCGAATTTTTAGCCGAAAAAATCAACTTAGTAAATGATATTTGCAAGGCAATCACAGGAAAAATAGCTATATATGTAAATGCAAATTTAGATGAAATTCCAAATGAATTGATAAAAGAATTTAAATCAAGCGAAAGTAATTTTAGACTAAATAAAAGAGAGCTTTTTGGCTTAAAAATCTCTTCTATGTTAAATAATTTAGATAAAGGCGTAATCACTGCTAAAAATTATGCAAAAATTAGTATAAATGAAAGCACTTGCACCCTTTGTGCTTCTTGTGCTGGGGCTTGTAATACGAACGCAATTTTAGCTGATAGTAAAGAAAATGCTATTAAATTTAACGCATCATTATGCACAAGTTGTGGATATTGTATAAATTCTTGTGCTGAAAAAGATACTATTTTTATACAAAATGATATTTTAGAACTAAATCCGATTAGCTTTACTCATAAAACTTTAGCTAAAGATGAATTGTTTGCTTGTATTGAGTGTGGTAAAGAATTTGCTACTAAAAAATCAATTGATAAAATAGCTGGTATTTTAGGGGCTGCTTTTAGCTCTGATGTTACGAAAAAATATTCGCTTTATTGCTGTGCTGATTGTAAGGCTAAGATAATGATGCTAAAACAAGCTCAAGTTTTTGATGATACAAATAGTTTTTTTGCACCACTTGAAGAAAAATTAAATAAATTTTTGAAAGGTTAAAATGAACGAAGAATTAAATATAACTAGGTCATATTTTTACGAATTTTGTGCTAGAGCAATTAGCTTTATGAATAATGATGATTTTAATACTTTAAGAGAACAAGCTAAGTTTTTTTATGATAATTTAGATGATTTAAAAGATGATTTTAAAGTAATTTTAGATACTGATTATGCAACTTATAAAGATGAGCAAAATGCTGTTTTTTATGATTTTTCTTATGTAAATGTGCCTACTGATGCTAGTTTTTATGATGAAGGGCGTGATAATGGCAAAATGAGAATAATTGCAACAGGAATTTTAAAAAGAGCTAATTTAATCAAAAACACAAATCTTAGCGATAATGAAGATAGTATGAATTTTTTATTTTATCTAGGTAGCGTTTTATGCAAAAATAATGATGAATTATGTCAGGAGCTATTTTCAAGAATTATTAATGAGGTTGTAGATGAGTTTTGTGAAAAACTACAAACTCATAAAAACTCAAAAATATTTACTCATATTGCAAATATCATATCTTATTTAACACAAATTGAAAGGGCATTTTATAGTGTAAATGCACCTGCTAAAAAAGAATCGGTTGCAGATAAAGCATTGCAAAGAATACCTTATGAACCAAGACTTCCAACCGAGTTTTCAAAAATCAATATGAGTGAGCTAACTAGCTTTAAAGAAAATATTTAAAATGATTTTCTATATTATTATTAACTTTTATTATATATAATTATTGTGCAATAAATAAAATAAAAAAAGCCTATGATTAAGATAATTTTAAGTTTAATAGGATAGAATACGACTTTTAATTACGGCGGATTTATAGCTCAGTTGGTTAGAGCAACCGGCTCATAACCGGTCGGTCCTAGGTTCGAGTCCTAGTAAATCCACCACCTCCTTTAAATTTAATAAAATTAAATCTTTCATGTGGCTTTTAAAAAAGAAGGAATCATATGTCTAATAAAAAATCTTTGTTACCTATATGTTATATTGAGGCCTTTGAAAGATTTGCCTTTTTAGGTTTTTTATCTATTTTTGTATTTTATTTAATTGATGATTTTAATTTTTCAAAAGGTGATGCTAGTTTAATTAGTGCTAGTTTGGGAGCTTGCATATATGCCCTTGGTGTTTTTGGTGCATTACTTAGTGATTTTTGTTTAGGGTCTAAAAGAAGTGTAATTTTAGGGCTTATTATGCTTTGTATTGGATATTTTTTTATATTTTTTCATAGTTTTATAACTTTAATTATAGGTTTAATATTTTTGGTTTTAGGTAGTGTATTAATAAAATCAAATCTTGCTACACTTTTATCTAAGAATTATACAAACAAAAACTATGCCTTTGGTGTTTTCTATATTTTTGTAAATATCGGTTGCTTTTTAGGTCAATTTGTATTGGGGTATGTAGGGCAAAAGATAAATTATAATTTGGCTTTTTTTATAGCATTTTTGAGTTTATTATTAACTATTTTTATATATTTAAAAAATTCTAAGTATTTTCAAAATGAAATCTTGAATTTAGACTATTTAAAACAAAATTTAAAATTTATTTTTATATTTTTATTGGGTGTTATTATTATATCAACTCAAAATTTATTTATAATTAGCAAAATTATAAGTATTTTTGCAATAGTTTTACCTTTTTACTTTTATATTTTCATATATAATAAAATAGAAAATAAATTAAATTTTAAAATATTAGGAGTTTATTTTTTAGCTGCTATTGTTTTTTATATGTTGATTTTTCAAAGTTTTAATACTCTTAGTATTTTAACTAGACAAAAAGTAGTAAATGAGATTTTTGGATTTGTAATACCTAGTTCTTGGTATGTTTCTTTTATGTTTTTTATAAGTATATTTTTCTCTATTTTACTTAGTAAATATGTAAAAAATAGGAATATTAATGAAGCCTTATTATTTGCTTTTGCTATGATTTTAGCTTCGTTAGCATTTATTCTAGCTGGAATTTTCAGCAATTATGAAAATATAAATGCTTTTTACATTTTAATTATATATTTTTTATTAGGGATATCTCAATTAGTTGTAGGTGCAATAGGTCTTAGTGTTACTTCTAGTCTTTCTCCTAATAAATTTAAGACTAGTGCTATAGGGGTTTGGTTTTTATGTTCAGCAGCAGGGCAGGGTATTGAAGGATTAATAGTTAAACTTATAGATAGTATTAGCCTTGATGTTTATTTTATAACTCAAGGTTCATTTGTTATGTTATGTGCTATATTGATGGTGATTTTTCATAAATTTTTAAAAGTATAGATTATTTTAATTTTTCTATACTTTTTGTTAGTGCAATTATTAGCTCATCTATGTCGTTAAAATCATGAGTATAATGTAAGCTTATTCTTAAAAACCCAGGTTTTGCTCTAAAATTTTGATTGTCAACTAAATTCATTAAATCATGTGCATAAGGTCCAGCACAAGCACATCCAGCACGAGTTTCTATACCAAAACTATCACTTAAAACTCTAGCTAAATCATATGGATTAATACCTGATACATTTAGTGAAAAAATTGGTAATCTATTTTTTATATTCGCAGCATATAGTGTGATATTGTATTTATATTGTATTTTTTTTATATTTGATAAAAAATATTCTTTTAATTCTTCTTCTTTTTGTTTTATTTTATCTAGTCCTATCAAATCACGAATTTTAAAAGCATAAGAAGCTTTTATAACTTGTAGTATAGCTGGAGTTCCTCCTTCTTCTATAGCCTCTTTATCTTTTAAGAATTCATAATTACTTCTACATACATATCCAACTGTTCCACCGCCGGCAAAAGTTGGTTCATCTCCTATTAAATCTTTTTTAATTGCTAAAAAACCACAAGTTCCAACACCACCTATTAATTTATGTCCTGAAATAAACATTGCATCATAATCTACACTAATATTTTCGTAAGCTATTAAGCTACTAGCATCAATACATAAAAGTGCTTTATATTGCTTTGCTATAGAACTAATTTTTTCTAAATTTGCCCTTACTCCAGTGATATTACTAGCAGCACTAACGCTTATTATAATTTTTCTATTTATATTTTTTTTGCAAATTCTTTCAAGTTCGTATAAATCACTATTGTTTTCTCTAGTGCTTAATCTATGTGTTTCGCATAAACCTTGTCTAAAGCTTAGTTCATTAGAATGATGTTCGATAGCACTTATGATTACTAAAGGCAAAGTTTTTTTATCTATATTTTTAAAATACTTTTCTTTTATTAAAGGTGGAATATAAATTCCAACTAATTCTTGGAATTTTTTAATAGCCATTGTTGAGCCTGAGCCACAAGCAATTAGTGCAAAATCTTGATTTAAATTTAAACTTTTTTTTATGTTATTTTTTGCTTCATTATAATATTTACTCGTTATTTTAGAATTTTTTGCACTATCAGAATGAGTATTGGCATAGGTTTTTAAAATTTCAAGCATTTTATTTTCTATACTTTTTAATGCCAGTGCACTTGCTGTATAGTCAAAATACTTTATATTATTATCTAAAATAATATCATTTTTTAAATCACTTATTTGCATGACTTTGCCTTTTGTAAAAAAAATATAAGTAAAATTAGCACAAAAATATTAAGGGGAAGTTATAGAATTTTTAGATTTTTTAAAAAAATACCCACATTTTTTTATAGATGAAGCCTTTGAATTTTATGCAGTATTTGGTGATGAGGATTTTATTCCAAGTCTTAAGAATATAGATGAATATATTAAAGATTTGATATTAAATTATAATCCTTATAAATTTCATTTAAATGATAATGAATGTAAAATATTGACACATTTTGCTAGAAAATCTCGTTTGGAATTTAGTATTAATAAAAAAGTTTCAAGGTTTAAAGCTAGAAAGATTTTTTATGATTTGATAAATAAAAATATTATTAAAATAGAAAAAAATTGTGATTTGTTCACAAAAAATAAAAATTTTGCTTTTCAGGATAAAGTTATTTTTAAATCTAATTTTATGAGATTTTATTTTTATTTTTTAAAGCCGTATGAAAAATTAATTTTTAGCAATAAAGATGAAGCTTATCAAAAAATTTTATCTGAATTTAATAATTATTTATCATATATTTTTGAAATGGTAGCTTGTGAATTTTGTGAGCGTTATTTTAATATTTATGGCGTTCAAAGTATTTGGGGTAAAGATTATGAGTGCGATATTTATTATAATGACTTTGATTTTACCTTATTAGGTGAAGTTAAATTTAATGGTAAAAAAATGTGTCTTAATTCATATTCAAAGTTACAAAATAAGGCGAAATTATTAGGATTAGAGCCTAATAAATTTATATTTTTTAGTAAAAATTTGTATAGTAAAAAATTACAAAATTTAAACGATAATAGGCTCATTTTGGCTAGTTTAAAAGATTTTGAAAAATTTAAATAAAGCAAAATAATTGCTTTATTTTTTTAATCTTTATTTATGGTATTTATCAAGTCTTGCATATTAGGATTTTGACCTAATATTTTTAGGTAGATATAATAGTTTGCTAAAACTTTTTTACCATACAATCTACTTTCTAAATAAGGCACAAGCTCCATTGATAAGAATGGTTCGTATGATTTTAGTTTAGAATTTGGATTAAACATATAATCTTTTTTTAGCATTCTTTGAGTAAATCCTAAGCCCCCGTTATAAGCATAAGCTATAAATATAGGATGCTTAACTCCTTTTTTAAGCGTATTTATATGAGCGTTTGCGAATTTATACGCTATTTTTGGGTCAAACATTTGAGTAACATCAAAATCATTATTATTAAAATCAACTTTAGCAGTATGTCTTGCTACAAAAGGCATAAATTGCATCATACCTAAAGCATAAGAAGTGCTTACAGAAGCTGGTAAAAATCTGCTTTCTTGTTTAGCAATAGCTAAAATTAGTGCTTTTTGCTCTATGCTATAATTGGCTAATTCTTCAGGAAATGGTATTGGATAAATATTATCTTTAAAATTACTTAATTTATCGCTAATTACTAGATATTGTCCTTGAGTGTTTTTGGTATTAAAATATTCTTGCATTTCGCTAAGCTTTTGAGTATCAGCGTTTTTAATGTCATTCATAAATCTAGCTTGAACTAAAGCATTATTGATAGGATAATCTATGCTTTTTGTAGGATTTGGTGTGATGATGGTCGGTAATGGTGTGTTTGTTAGCTCTTTTGCTAAAATACTATAAATATTTAAATCATCACTATTTGCTAAAGTATCTAAATGCCTAGTTTTATTACTAGCTAAATAAGCAAAAAATAAAGCATTATCCTTTGGTCTTTTATATTTATAAGTTTTATTAGCTCTTAAAAAGTATTTTTCTGCTAAGGCATTTTTATTAAACATAAGCGCATTTAAACCTAATGCAAATGCTAAATCTTCTTTAGCGTCTTCTTTATCAAGACTTGCTAATTTCTCTCTTATTTTTGGATATTTATCATCTACTATAGCTGAGTTTAAAAATTTATAAGCATTAGGGTGCTCCATCATACTAGCACGAGTAAGTGGCCCTGGAGAAAAATCATCTAGCTTATATCCATCATAATAAAGCTTCATTAAGGTTTTTCCATCACCTTTTTTAATGCTTTCTGCCACAGGGTTTTTGTTAGCTAATATGCTTAATTGTGAGCTTAGATTTTTATCTTTTTGTTTATAAATATTTGCTAGTTTTATTAGGTTTTCTTTGCTTAACTTTTTTGCAAAATTTATTTCTTTTAGTCTAAATATCTGACATTTTTCATCTGCGTTCATTATAGAATTGATTGAATAATTATAGCAAGAATCAGCAGGTAATGTTTTTGGCTCTTCTTTAATATTTTTGCTTAGTTTTTCATATTCTTTTTTCATAACTCCAGCAAAACGGAAAATATGTGTTTTAAATTCTTTTAAATCTTCTTTTTTTATCTCATTATTTTTTAATAAATTATATAAAAAAAAGTCCTTAGCAAGTGAGTTCGGCTCATTTTTTAATTCTTCATAAGTATATGAAAATAAAGCTTGAGCAATTAATAATATACTAATTAATTTTTTCATAATAATCCTTTTACGATTTTTACTAATTCAAATAATCCGATTTGTAATAAATGTATTCCTACGAAAACAGCAATAGGGGCAAGACTTACCATACCTATATTTAAAAATCTAGGCGGTATTATCATATATACTAAATCAAATGCTGGTCTTACTAATTTATATACAATATTGTATATTTTATATCCGATAGGGCTTGTAAAAGCTTGTGGAAAAAACGAAAACAAACAATAGGCAATAACTAAATAAGAATAAATATTTAGTCCTCTTATTATCAATACAAGCAGTAAAACTACAATATCAGCAAAGCTCATCTTTTACCTTTAAAAACTCGCTCATACAAGGTTGCATAATCTCATAAATTTGTGCTAATTCAGGGCCGTGAGCTGAACCGCTAAGCAATAACCTTAAGCTCATAAATAATTGTTTGCCTTTTAAATTAGCGTTGTGATTTAGTTTAAATTCTTCGTATTTGCTAGGTATGTTTGATTTTTCTAATTCAGCTTTTAATAATTTCGCACTCTCACTAAAATCTAAATTGTTAGCAAAAACTACATTAAATGGTAGAAAATATCCACTAAGTTTAGCTCTAATTTCATTTAAAGTACTTGCTTCTTCTAAGTGAAGTTTTGCTAATTTTGCTAATACTTTTACATTACTAAACTTAGCTAAAAACTCATCTTTAAACAATAATCTAGCTAGAATTTCATCATCTAAAATCTTAATATGCTCTCTATTTATAAATCTTAATTTTGCCATACTAAATCTAGCTGGAGATTTAGAAATATTGCTTATTTCAAACCAAGAAATTGCATCATTCATCGTAAAAATTTCATCAGGGGTTTTATTGCCTAAAGCTAGTAAATAATTAGCTATCGCATCAGGCAAAAAGCCTTCATTTAAAAGCCATTTTACGCTTGAATGCTCTTGTCTTTTACTCATTTTTTGACCGCTTTCTTCGTCTAAAATGATAGGTAAATGTGCATATTGCATACTTTCATTAAAGCCTAAAGACGCCTTTATATGTTCTTGTTTTGGAGTATTGCTTACATGGTCTTCTCCACGGATAATAAAGCTAACTCCTTCGCACATATCATCCATAGAACATGCAAAATTATATGTAGGTGTCCCATCAGCTCTTAAAATTACAAAACTATCAACATCATTTGGCTCAAATGATAAAACGCCTTTTATTTCATCTTTAAAAGTGATTGTGTTTTTAGGTTTTTTAAGTCTTATTACGAATGGTTTAGTTAAATCTTGTTTTAAATTCTCGCAAGTTCCATCGTATCTATAAGCTCTTTTTTCGTTTTTTGCTAATTCTTTTTTTTCTTCTAATTCAGCTTCGGTGCAATAGCATTTAAAAGCAGAACCATTTTCTAATAATTTTGCTGCTAATTTTTGATGAGTTGCTAGATGAGTGCTTTGCACATAGTATTCGTCCCAATTAATCCCAAATAAATTTAAAATACTCTTAATCTCTTCTTCTTTGCCTTGAATATTTCTAGCTGTGTCTGTGTCTTCTATCCTTAAAATAAACTTTTTATTATATTTTTTCGCACATACATAATTAATAACGGCAGTCCTTAAATTCCCTATATGCATATCGCCTGTAGGTGATGGGGCAAATCTAAACATTTGTAATTCCTTGATATGATTTTTCATAATTCTATTTTAAGAAAGTAAAAAGAGTGCCAATGAAAGAAGTATTAAAAAAAATTTCTTTTTTTAAAGATTTTAGCGAAAATGAGCTTGAAGAATTAGCAAAAATTTGTATTCTTAAAAGCTACGAAAAAGGCGAAATGCTATTTATGGAAGGTGAAAGTAGTAAGTATTTGCACTTATTAATTAAAGGTAATATTAAGGTTTATAAAACCAACCAAAAAGGAGCTGAAATTTTTATGCATAAATTAACTCCGATTTCTTTTGTAGCCGAATTAGCTAATTTTGAAAATATCCCTTTTCCTGCGAGTGCTAGTTTTTTAAATAGTGGGGAAGTGATTAAGATTGATTTTGAAGAGCTTAAAAATAAGTTTTTAACTAAGGTTGATTTTGTTCTAGCTTTATTAAGTGGAATTTCAAAAAAGTTAATTTATTTATCAGAATTCGTTCATAATGAAATGATTTTAAGTGCTGAAGCAAAGCTAGCTAAATTAGTTTGCGAGCAAAGTGAAGTATTTAAGAGCATAAAACATATCCAATTAGCTTCATTTATAAATCTAGCTCCAGAGACTTTTTCTAGAATTTTAGCTAAGTTTAAAAATGATGGAATTATTAGTTTTGATGATGATAAAAACTTAATAATTCACGATGAAAAATATTTAAAATCACTTTACGAGAATTAATTATGAGCTTACACCATTTATTATTTGCTATTGCATTTTGTGTTGCTGTTTTTATTGCAAATGCTTATATTTATAGACAATTATTTAGAGTAATTTTCCCTAGATTTAAAGGCTTTTTTTTAGTAGTTTGCATAGTTTTATTCATATCTAATGTTGTATTTTTGTTCTCTATGAGAGCTAATTTTTTGCCTGATTTTCTTTATACTACTTTATCAATTCTTTTGGGTTTTTCTTTCTTCTTCTTTTTAATCGCTTTAATTTATGATATTGTTAAATTTATAGCCTTTAAAAGCGTAAAAAATATAGACACAAATAGAAGAAAAACTTTAAAATTAATTTGTGATTTAGGTGTTTTATTTGTTGCATTTGGGTGTTTTTTACAAGGTATATTTAAGGCAATTAAAATTCCACCTATTAAATATGTAGATTTAAATGCCAATTTAGGAATAAAAATCGCAATGATAAGTGATGTGCATTTAGGCAAGAATTTACATAAAGATTTTTTAGAAAAATTAATCGCAAAAATCAATGAACAAGAAGTTGATTATGTAGTAATTGTTGGGGATTTAATAGATACTAACATAGATGATATTGATTATTTGGATTTATTAAATACCTTTAATAAGCCTTGCTTTTATGTAACTGGCAATCACGAATACTACCACGACGCTACAAAAATCCTAGCAAAATTAAAGCAAACTAATATAAAAGTATTAGAAAATGAAAGCATAGATTTAGGCAAAATAGTGCTTAGTGGTATAAATGATTTAAAGGGTGCAAAATATGGAATGCCAATGGATTTAGCCCCAATTTATAAAAATTTTAATGATACTAAATACAATATTTTATTAGCTCATCAACCTGTTGTAGCTAAGGAATTTGATTTGAGTAGATTTGATTTAGTTTTATCAGGGCATACTCACGCAGGACAGATTTTCCCATTTAGTATTTTTGTTTTAATGCAGCAAGGATTTTTGCACGGACTTTATGAAATCGGTAAAAAAACTAAATTATATGTTAGTAGTGGTGCTGGATTTTGGGGTCCATCTATACGCTTTTTAGCACCTAGTGAAATAGTAATAATTAGACTTTAAGGAATATAATGAGAAAAACAATTTCAAGAATTTTTGGTAAATTAGTAAGCATAAAATATCCAAAATTTATGCAAAATTATATAAACAAAACTTATGTAAAGCATTTTAATATACCTTTAGATGAGTTTAAAGACTATAAAGAATACGATAGTTTATTAGCTCTTTTTACTAGAAGATTAACAAAGCCAAGAGAATTTGAAAGCGGCTTTATAAGTCCTTGTGATGGCACTATTTTAAGTTATGCAAAAAGCTCAAATTTAAAGGCATTTAGTATAAAAGGTAAAGATTATGATATTAAAGAGCTTTTAGGTTTTAATCCTAAAAATGAGCTTGATTTTTTAAATATTTATCTTAGCCCAAGGGATTATCACAATTATCATAGTCCTTGTAATATGCAGGTTTTAAATCTAAAATATTTTTGTGCGGAGCTTTTTAGCGTTAATTTAAAAGCACTTAGTAAGCATGATAATTTGTATTCAAGAAATGAGCGTGTAGTTTTAACTTGCAAAAAAGATAGTGGAGATATTTTTTATATGGTTTTTGTAGGGGCTGTAAATGTTGGCAAGATGGAATTTGATTTTGATACAAGCGTGCAAACTAATATGAAAAATGCAAGTGATTATGAGAAAAACTATGATAATGTAAGCTTAAAAAAAGGCGAAATGCTAGGAAGATTTTTGATGGGTTCTACTATTTTAATCTTAGGCGATGATTTAAAACTTGAATGCCAAGTTGGTGCGATTAAATTCGGACAAAGAATAGCAAATGATTAAAAAGACTAATGCAGCAAGGTTTTTAGATACTTTAAAAATAGATTATGAATTATTAAGCTACGAAGTAGATGATGATTTATCAGCAATTAGCGTAGCAAAAAAGACAGGAATTGATATTAAATATATTTACAAAACCATAGTTTGCGAGGGTAAAAATGCCTTGTATGTTGCTTGTATTCAAGGGGATTTAGAAATAGATTTAAAATCTTTTGCAAAGGCAGTAGGAGAAAAATCCTTAAGCCTTTTAAAACTTGATAAATTAAAGGATAAAACAGGATATATTAGGGGCGGTTGTTCGCCTTTTGGTATGAAAAAAGATTATGTTAGATTTATTGACGAAAGAGCTTTAGAGCTTGAGTATTTTGTGCTTAGTGCTGGGTTTCGTGGTCTTCAGCTAAAAATAAATGCAAAATATATTCAAAAGCTTTTTAATATTGCTAGTATAAGTAATTCATCTATCATTTAATTCTCCTTTTTTATACATTGGTTGAAATTTATTAACAATAACATTGAGCATTCTGTATCTTATTTCCTTATCTTCTGGGCAATATTTATGTAAAGCATATAAATAGTAAATAGAATCTTCATAAATATGTCTTATATACAGTATAAGGAGGAGATGTATATGTTACACGCAAAAAGTGATGAATTTTTTAAAAAATGCTTGATTTCAAAAGTTGCTTGAGGTTTTTAATATGGTTTTAAACAGTTTTTAATATAGGTCAAATTAACACACAAAAATACGCATGTGTAACAAATAGAAATTTTACAAAATGCACAAAATTGAATTAATATTGCAAAGTCCTTAAATTCGTGTTTTAATGAT
>NZ_JANYME010000017.1 GCF_026616895.1 Campylobacter sp. MG1 | reverse complement strand
GTGAATGATTTAAAACTTATATATAAGAAAGTTTTAAATGGCTCTTGATCACTTGTTTAGATATCAAAGATTGACGTTGAAATAATTGATATATTTAAAATTAACAATAAAACTATTTAAAATAACAAGTTTGATAACTGAAGTTATGCAAACGAAAGCCTGAATTATATACAGCAAAACTTAAAGTATTCTTAAATATGAAAATATTTTTAAAAAAATTGAAAAAAATGAAAATTAGTGGGGAAAGTGAGAAAAACTAAAAAAGTAAAAAAATAAATTTAAAAACATTAAAAACTAAAATTAGCGAAAATTTAAGATTCGTAAAATGTATTTTAAAATAAGTAATATATCGGATAATTTAATTTAAAATAATTAAGATAATTTTTAAAATAGACAATAAATAATAAAATAAAAGCTTTAAATAAAGCTTTTATTTAAGATAATCTGTTAATAAATTTCTAAAAATCATAAATAATTCTAACGAAGCTTTTTCAGACTCATCATAAAGTCTTATTATAGATTCACTATTTTTTGAAAGAGATGAATTTTTAATAAGATTAATAGCTGCATTAATATTTTCATGAACTTTTTTATGTGGAGCATCAATACTAGAATATGCAGGGATATGTCCAAACATTTCTCTACCTTCTCCTTGATACCATTTGCCAAGACGACAACTAAAATGATCGCTTAATTTTTCTGGTTGATTACTTAAAGCATTTGAGTAACCATTGATTTTAAATAAAATATGATCAAGCTTTACTAAAGATGTAAACATCTCATATTTTATTGCCTTTGCATTATTCTTAATATCATTAGAAGTTTTTGTTAAATTATCAAATTGCTCTGAAAAAGTTCCGATATATAAATTAGAACTTTGAGATATTGTTTCAACCTGTTCGCTTTGCGTAAACATTTCATTAGCATTTTGTTTTAATAAATTGATATTCATTTCTACTTCAGCTGTTGCTTTTTGGGTTTTTTCTGCTAGTTTTCTAACTTCATCAGCAACCACAGCAAAACCACGACCATGCTCACCAGCACGAGCTGCTTCAATAGCTGCGTTTAAAGCTAATAAATTGGTTTGGTCTGATACATCTTTGATTAAATTAATTACATTTGTAATTTCATCAACGCTTCTATGGAGATTTTGTGCAGTATCACGAGATTTACTTGATGATTCAGTAATGCTTTCAAGTGAATTTATGATATCATACGATACTTTTTTTAATTCAATAATCATATTCGCACAATTTTTAGAAAGAATCTCAATACTATCAGACCTACTAAGATTTAACTCCATATCCTTTTGTACAAAGCTAACACTATCTTTCATACCTCTAACCATTATATCAAACAAAGAAAACTTGATATCGTCATCGCTTGATTTTTCATAACTATTTACAAGTTGGGTTTTTAAATTTTCTACTTCTTCTTCTAATTTATTTTTATCCAATAAAGCTTGAGATAATTTTTTTTCTAACTCAGCAATATACGAATTATTCTTCCCAAAAAACATACTCCAGCCTCCAAAATAACAATAAATTTAATTTTTATCTTTTACAGAATTTAAATATGTATTTAATTCATCTTTTAATCTTAATTTTTCTTTTTTCATCTTAGCAATTTCCAAATCATCTAAATGAACTCTACCTTCTTCAGCATCTTTTATTTTATGGTCTAGCTCATTATGTGCTTCAAATAAATTGTCAAAACGTGCATCCTTACCTTTTAATTTTGTAATTAATTCTCTATGTTCATGTAACATTTAATCTCCTTTAAAATAAAATCAAATAAATATTACATTATTTTTATTAAAAAATTATAATTTTTACACTTTTATATTCAAAATATCAGGAATTTGTTTATTTTTAATAATCTTTTTTACTTCTTTTATATCTTCAGGAGTTCCTATTAATAACAATTTAGCTCCAGTTCCAATCATTGCATCACCTTTAGGCATAGGTAAAAAATGATTATTCACATCTTTTATTCCTATTACGCTAACATTTGCTATTTGTCTAAAAGAAACATCTTTTAATCTTCTGAATCTAACCCAGCTTTCATCAGGAACCTTAACTTCTTCAATATCAATACTTTGGTCTCTTGTGTATAAATATTGTTCTAATAAATTTTCCATATCTGGTCTTACACTTACTACACTGAGCCTTTGTGCGGCTAATTTTGTAGCCAATACAACAGTATTTGCACCTAATTTTTTAAATCTTTCTGAATCCAATTCTGAATTTGCAATGGTTATAATTGAATAAGGACTAATTCTTTTAATATCTTTTTCGTAAAGTCTTGCACTAACTATAATAGCTATATTATCAGCTGAATTTTGACTAAGAGAAATAATCCCTTTAGCACTTGATAAATGTGTTTTTAAAAAAGCTAAGTCACTATGTGGCGGGCATTTAACATAAAATGGGTATTTATTTGCTTCAGCAATTTTTTCAAAATCTGGCAAATCACTCACAACCACAAATGGTGTATAAGTTTGCTTAAATTGTTTTGCTAGTTCTTGTGTAAATTCATTATGATAACATATAACATAGTGATTTTTTAATCTTGCTATTTTATATAACATATTTTTCTCCTTAATAAGTCTAGTGAGTTCGCCTTTTTTTAATACTTCTATTATTAAACCTATTGAAAACGTAAAAACAACAAAACCTAATAAAACATAAAAAATAGTGAAAAATCTACCAGCAACACTAATATCTGATACTTCTGTATAACCTAATGTAGTAAAGGTCATTCCAGCCTGATAAATTCCATCAATAAGTGAAAAATCGCTTGTAATCATATACCCAATCGCCCCAAATAGCATCATAACAACTACGGCTATTAAAGGAAAACGAAAGGGTCTTAACTGTTCATAAAGTTCTGTATCTAAATCAACTTCTGGTTTTGCTGATTCAGCCCAACCGAGCAATTTGCCTAGCTTTTTAAAAAAGCTCATAAAAATTCTTTATAAAAATTAGTTAGCTCTTCTTTTTTTTAGTGTGCGTAATGTTGAAGCTGCAACTCTAATTTTTTTAGTTGTGCCATCGCCTAAATCAATGCGAATAGTGCGTAAATTAGGTAAAAATCTTCTTTTTGTTTTATTGTTAGCGTGGCTAACATTATTTCCTACCATAGGACCTTTACCTGTTAATTGACAAAATTTTGACATCGTAAATCCTTTTTTTGTGTTCTTGTAAAAATAAAAGTATTAATCATAGCATCTTAAGCTTAATTTTTTTTTTAAGTTTTAATGATATTCTATAAAAAATAATTTTAAGGATTAAAAAATGTATGTTGCTCCTAGTTTATTGTCTGCTGATTTTTTAAATTTAGCTGAAGATATTAAAAAAGTTGAGGCTGCTGGTGCTGATTTATTGCATATTGATGTAATGGACGGACATTATGTTCCAAATCTAAGCATTGGAACTTGCACTACAAAAGCTATTGCTAAAGTTGCTACTATTCCTTTAGATGTGCATTTGATGGTAAGAGAAGTTGATAAATTTGTTGATTTATTTTTAGATATAAAACCTAAATTCTTAAGCTTTCATATAGATGCTACTACTCATCCTTTAAGATTGATTGATTATATTAAAAAACACGGCGTAAATCCTTCAATAGTATTAAATCCGCACCAGAATTTAAATGAGATTGAATATATTTTAAGTGAAGTTTCTATGGTGCTTTTAATGAGTGTAAATCCTGGTTTTGGTGGTCAAAGCTTTATACCAAGCACTCTTAGAAAAATCAATGCCTTAAGAGAAATGATTGATAAGAATAATTATAAATGCTTCATTGAAGTTGATGGCGGAGTAAATGGCTTAAATATTGCAGATATTGAAAGAGCAGGGGCTGATATAGTTGTGGCTGGAAATTATGTGTTTAGTAGTAATGATTATAAAGTCGCAATTAATTCTTTAAAAATGGAATTTTGATGGATTATAACGAGCTTTATAAAAAACAAATTGCTAATTGTGATAAGATTTTAGAAAGGCTACTTACAAGTAGTATTAATTATAAAGATTTAAAAAACCAATACGAAAATGCCTTAAATTTTGAGATAACTTATGAAACTCTTTTAATGTTAGGGCTTGATATTACGCTAAAACAAAATCAAGAAGTATTTTTAAACTCAAGAAATAAATTAATTCAAGATGAGATTTTTTGTGTTGTTGATATTGAAAGCACAGGCTCAATTAGTAACGGGCAAATCATAGAAATTGGTGCTGTTAAGATAAAAAATGACGAGATTTTAGATGAATTTGAAAGCTTTATTTATGCAAACGAAGTGCCTGAAAATATAGTTGAGCTTACAGGAATTACAACGCAAATGCTAAAAAATGCTCCTAGAAGTGCTAGGGTTTTAGCTGATTTTAGATTGTTTTTAGGTAATGCTATTTTTGTAGCTCATAATGTATCTTTTGATTATGGTTTTATCGCAAAAGAAAGTCTTGAATACTTAAACGCTCCATTGATTAATAGAAAGCTTTGCACGATTATGTTAGCAAGGCGTTGTATTGAATGTGATAAATATGGTCTTGATAGTTTAAAAAATGAATTAGGTATAATTAGCACTCATCATAGGGCTTTAAGTGATGCGAAAGCTTGTGCTGATATTTTGAATTATTGTATTAATTCTTTAAAAGGTTCGCAAATTAAAACAAGTAATGATTTGATTTTATATTCACGCTCTAAGATGAAAAAATAATTATGTATAAAATAAAATTCCTTCTTTTAGACCATAAGCACTGATGATAAATTCATCACAATCAAACATTACATCTAAAAAATAAGCGCCACAAAGTACGGCAAAATCACGATTTTTGCCTACTAGCCATTCTCTTTTTTCTAAATTATTATTCTCTAAAAAATTTATTAAATTCATAAGCTCATATTTATATAAAATAGCATTGTGATATGACAAATCATCTAAATCAAAATATCCTATATTATCTATCAAACTTTTAGCAAATATCCCTGTTTTTGATGCTAACACTATTGGTTTTTTAAATTCTTGAATTTGTTTTAAATATGGCTTAAACACATCTTCAGTGTAAGCTCTTATATCTTTATTTTGTAATTTATAAAATTTATAAAAAGATAAAAGACCAATATCTAATAATAATTTTTTATTATTAGAACTAATTTCAGTAGAATATCCACCCACATCAACTAAAGTAAAATCCCCATTAATTCCAACTCCTAGTCTAGTAAATTTAGCCTCATCATCTTGACTTAGAATTCTTAATCTAAATCCAAATTTATTCTCCAAAATTTTTATAATTTCATTAGCATTTTTACTTTTTCTAAATATAGCAGTTGCAACTACCTTGGCATTTTTTAAATCAAATTTTAAAGCAAGTTTAGAAAAGGTTTTTAACAAAATTTCAATACCTTTTTCAATAATATTTTCATTTTCATAATACAAACCTAAATTTAAAACTTCTTCTAAATTCTTTAATTTTCCATCATCAATATACGCTACTTTTAAAGTATTTGAACCTAAATCTATACTAAAATTCTTTATCAAATTCTAATCCTAAATAATATTATTTTTAATTATTATACTTATTAAGTAAAATAATTATTATACCGATATTTTATTTTATTCTAATTATTTATAATTTAATCATAAAATATAAAACTAAAATTTTTTTAAGGAGATTTATGAAAAAGATTTTTTTAAGCTGTGCTTTAGCGGCTTCAGTATTTGCTGCAGAGCAATTTAGCGGTAAAATTATTAATCTTTACACTTCAGTAGATGCGAAAAAAGCAGAAGGAAAACTACTTCCAACTAATGCTTTTGAGATAGTAAAAGACGGCGATTTAGCTGAACTTAAAATTAAAGGATATTACAATCCTAATCAAGGTAATATTTTATATTTTAATGACAAAAATAGAATTTTAGTAGCAGCATTTGGTAAAAATGCTAAAGTAGATTTTAAAGTTGAAAAAGAATTAAAAAATGGTTTTAAATTAGCTAGTATTAAAGTATTTGCTAAAAAAGATGAGCTAGTGGATTTAGAAAAATCAGCAAAACCACTTTTTGAAAAAGGTAAAGCTATGTTTGAAGAAAATTGTGGAATTTGCCATCCACTTCATCCTGTTAGTGAATTTAATGCAAATCAATGGCCAGCTACATTTAAGGCAATGGAAACAAGAACAGGAATTGATAAAGCTGATAGACAATTAGTGGTGCAATATCTACAAAAACACGCAAAAGATATGAAATAAAGGAGACATTATGCTAAATAGAAGAAGTTTTTTAAAAGGTTCAGCTGCAGTTGGTGCTATGAGTTTTGCACCTATAAATGTATTAGGAGCTGAAAGTAAAGCAGTTGCTAGTGGCTTAGTAAAAAATGGCGAAGTTGTAACGGGCGCACATTGGGGTATTTTAAAGCTTACTATAAAAGATGGTAAGGTAGTAAAAAGTGAGCCATTTGATGCAAATCAAACTAAGAATTTAAAAAATGATTTACAGCACTACACACCTGATTTAGTATATGCTAATCGTGTTAAATATCCTTATGTTAGAAAAAGTTTCTTAGAAAATCCACTAGATAATAAACCTGAACTTCGTGGTAAAGATGAGTGGGTTAGGGTAAGCTGGGATAAAGCTTTAAAATTAGTTGCAGAAAGTTTAAAAAGAACTTATGATGAAAAAGGAGCTAATGGGATTTTTGCAGGTAGCTATGGCTGGAAATCAAGCGGAAATGTGCATAATTCAAGAATATTACTTCATAGATTTATGAACTTAACGGGCGGATTTGTAGGCTCATTAGGAGATTATTCTACTGGTGCATCACAAGTTATTATGCCTCATGTTGTTGGTTCTATTGAAGTTTATGAGCAACAAACTAACTTGGATTTAGTATTAGAAAATACAAAAGTTATAGTTATTTGGGGTGCAAATCCTATTGATACTTTAAAAATTGCTTGGACTGTAACTGATGGCGAAGGTCGTGCATATATGGAAAAAATTAAAGAAAGCAAAATAAAAGTAATTTGCATAGACCCAAGAGCTAGTTCAACTGTTAAATTCTTTGAAGGTAAAGGCGAGTGGTTAGCTCCACGCCCAAATACTGATGTGGCAATGATGATGGGTATGGCTACATATTTAATTGATAATAAGCTTTATGATGCTGAATTTATGGAGAATTACACAATAGGATTTGATAAATTTAGTGATTATTTAATGGGTAAAACTGATGGCGTTAAAAAAGATAGCAAATGGGCTGAAAATATTTGCGGAATTAAAGCAAGTGTAATTGAGAATTTAGCTAAGGAATTAAGAGAAAATCTAAGCTTAGTAATGAGTGGTTGGGGTATGCAAAGAGCTCATCACGGAGAGCAACCTCATTGGATGCTTGTAACTTTATGTGCAATGCTAGGTCATATTGGTAAAGATGGTGGCGGATTTGGTTTAAGCTATCATTATTCAAATGGTGGCGTTGCTACAACTAATGCTCCAATAGTAGGCGGAATTAACGCTAGTATGAATGGTCTTTGGGATAAAGGCGTGTTTAAAGGCGTTAAACAAGGAACATTTGATAAAAATGGTAAATTTATACCTGGAAATAGTGGTGCAGGTGAAAATCTACCTGAGTGGTTATCAAAAACAAGTGATAATGAAATTCCTGTAGCAAGAATTGCTGATATGCTATTAAACCCAGGTAAAACAATAGACCACAATGGTAAAAAAATTACTTATAGTGATATAGATTTTGTTTATTGGGTAGGTGGTAACCCATTCGTTCATCATCAAGATTTAAAAACTCTAAAAAAAGCTTGGCAAAAGCTAAAAACCGTTGTAGTAAATGAGATTTACTGGACTCCAACTGCTAGAATGGCTGATATATTATTACCTACAACTAGCCAATATGAAAGAAATGATATTTCTATGAGTGGGGATTATTCTAATATGCATATAGTTCCTATGAAAGCTGCTGTTATGCCAGTTGAAGAGAGTAAAGATGATATGCAAATCTTTGTTGAACTTGCTAAAGTTTATGGAACTCTTTGTGCGATTAGCAAGGGTGCAAGTGAAAAAGATGCAGCAATGTTAGCTACAAAATTAGTAAATGCTTATACAGAAAATCAAACTCCAGAGCAAATGATAGAAAAATACTATAACGCTGCTAAGAAAAGCACAAGCGTAGAAATGCCTGATTTTAAAGAGTTTTGGGAAAACAATAAAGCATTGAAATTTGAAGCTTCTCAAGATGCTTATGAGTTCGTTAGATTTAAAGACTTCGTAGAAGACCCTATCTTAAATCCATTAGGAACTCCGAGTGGTTTGATTGAGATTTATAGTGAAACTATTGAAAAAATGAACTATAAAGATTGTAAAGCCCATCCTATGTGGTTTGAACCAATTGAATGGCTTGGTATGAAAGAAAAGAGCGCAGAATTTCATATGATTAGCCCGCATCCAACGAGCCGCTTACATTCACAACTATGCCACACAAGTTTAAGAGAAACTTATGCTGTAAATGGACACGAGCCTATTTTAATCAATAGCGAAGATGCTAAGGCTAAAGGTATTAAAAATGGAGATTTAGTTGAGGTTTTCAATGCTCGTGGTAAAGTTATTGCAGGAGCAGTTGTAAGCAATGATGTATTAAAAGGTGTTGTAGTGCTACAAGAAGGTGGCTGGTATGACCCTGATGATAATAATGATTGCAAATACGGATGTGCGAATGTGCTAACAATAGATATTCCAACAAGCGAACTTGCAAACGGAAATATCTCTCATACAGCTTTAGTAAATATCAAAAAATTTGAAGGCGAAAAACCTGAAATCGTAGTATTCACTGAACCTGTAAAAGCATAATATTAGGGGCATTTGCCCCTAGAATTTAATTTTAATTATTCATTATTTTTTCAAAATCAAAAAACCATTCTACTTCTTCAATATTATTAAATTTATCGGATAAATTTGATAATTTAACTATTTTAAAACCACATTTATTAACATAAAAATGGATATTTCTTATTTCAAAATAAGGTGTGGTTGTAGTCCAAACTTTAGTTTTAGGAAAAGTTTTTTCCACCATTTGCCAAGTTTTAAAACCATAGCCTTTATTATGAAATTCTTCAAGTATATAAAATAAATCAAGATTATTTGTTGGGTATTTTTATCTATTAAAAGACATACTCCACCTATTTTTACACCATTGTCATATACATAAAAATTTTTAGCATTTTTATTCTCTAAAGATTTGAAAATCTCATCAATGGTGATTATATTTTCATCAGTTTTATCTCTAAGACTTATTTGAAAAGTATTTTGCATATCTTTTGCGAAATTAAAAAACTCATCACTAGAAATTTCTATTAATTTCATAATCTTCCCTTGATTTAGATTGAAATTATTTAATTAGCTTGTTGAAAAGTTTTTATAGTGATTAATCACTTGGTATGTAATTGTTATCTTGATGGTTGTATTTAATCTAACAATCAAAGAGTAAAAAATTCACTCAAGATTTGGCACTATTTTTAGTGGTGTTGCTAAGCAAGTGGGTTGATTAGTATTTTTTATAAAGAAGTCTGTGCGATAAATATGAGATAAATTTTTTATATTACTACGCTTTAAATTCCTTAAAATTAATAATTATAAGTGAAGTTGTAATTTAAATTTGAATATTAAAAACTTATATTATTGACTGAACCTATGAAAGCATAGTTAAGGGGATTTTCCTTTTTTTTGAAATTTATATTTTCAATTCTTTAAAATAATTGTTTTAATTTTTCTTTATTTTCTTTACTAATCTTAAAGCTATCACGGCATTTTTGTAAGGTCATTTTAAGAGTTGTTACATCTAATTTATTAGCGCTTAAAAAGTTATATGTAAGATTAAAATCCTTAACCATCATTACTTGAAAATACCAAGCTCTAGCCATATTTATATAATATTCATCGTTTTTTATATCAAAAACTATTTTTAGCCCTTCGCAGGGTGCAATAAATTTCATAAAGCACAAAATCCCAAAACGTATTTTATAAATATGATTTGAGCTAATTAACTCATTTGCTAAAGGTTTTAGGTCTTTATTTTTAAAGCTTTTAGGAACTAAAGTATCGCAATTCGCCCAATTATCTACGAAATTAAGATATTTTTTCGTATAATCTAAGGCTTTTTGGTAATCTTTTTCATAATTTATCCCATAGGCTATGATTTGCAAGTATTCATAAAATTTTTCATTTTTTAAAAAATTTTGAAAAAACTCATCAAATTTATTTTCTTTTTGAAGATTTTTTGCATAATTTTTAAGAATCTCTGACCTAACTCCTAAAATTTCATATTGTGTAAAAATTAACCTTTCATTAAATGCCTTATAATTTTTATCTATAAAAACTTTTAGGTATTCTTTCATTTATTTTCCTAACATTATGAATTTTATAAATTTAATGATTTTAACACTATATAGTAAAAAGGGCTTTTTAAAAGCCCGTTTTTATCAATCTTGTATTTTAAAATCATTAGGGTGGTCTAGTGCGTAGCGGAATTTTTCCATATCTATTTGTTTATTCCATATAGCAACTATTAAGCAAGCAACAGAGTTACCGCATAAGTTTCCACACGCTCTCATCTCACTCATAAACTTATCAACTCCTAATAAAACGGTGATTGTTGCAACAGGGATTAAATTATCTCCTAATGAGCTAAGAGTTCCTGCTAAAACGATAAAGCCGCTTCCTGTTACTCCAACAGCACCTTTACTAGTAACCATTAATATAAGTAAAATTGTAATTTCTTGCCATAAGCTAATATCTATATTAAATGCTTGTGCTAAAAATATTACAGCCATAGCTAGATAAATATTTGTGCAATCTAAGTTAAAGCTATATCCAGTAGGTAAAACTAAACCAACACAGCTTTTATCAATTCCTGCTTTTTCTAATTTTTTCATAAGTGGTAATAATGCACTTTCACTTGAGCTTGTAGCAAATACTATTAAAAGCTCTTTTGCAATAAATCTCATAAATTTAAATATATTTACTTTAGCTACATAACAAATTATCCCTAAAACTCCAAAAATAAACACACAACAAGCAGCAAACATAACAAAAACTAAATATCCCATATTTATAAGTGAGCTTATACCAAATTTTGATATTAAATAAGCCATAGCACCAAAGGTTGCAAATGGGCTAAAATACATAATTAAGGTAAGAATTTTAAAAACGAAATTTTGAAATACTTCTAAGGCTTTTTTGATATATTCTCTATCATTATCTTTCATTGTAGCTACAATAAAAGCTGTAAATAATGCTATAAATAAAACTTGCAATGTTTTTCCATCTGTAAATGGACTTACCAAATCTTGCGGGATAGCTCCTTTTAAAACTCCCCAAAAACTATTATCAGCACCTTGAGAAGCTTTTGCATATTTATCAACACTAGAAGCATCAAGGGCTGATGCATCAAGGTTCATTCCAGCACCTGGTTGTAAAACTCTAGCCATAAAAATACCAACAATAAGTGCAAGTGTGCTTACTACTTCAAAATATAAAACGGCTTTAATACCTATACCACCAAGTTTTTTTATGTCTCCTAAACCTATAATTCCTAGAATAATCATAACAAAAATAATTGGACCTATTAAAAGCTTTAGTGCCTTAATAAAAATATCTATGAAAACCTTAGACCATAAAGCTAAATTTTCAATACCGAAAGTAGAAATTTTAATAGGAGGCATGGCTCCAACAACAATTCCTAGGATTAACCCTACAATAACCCAAAAAATTAGACTTTTAAAATACCTTTTCATCAAACTTCCTTGTATTAAGTTATGACTAGATATTATCCTAAAAGATGATAATTATGTTATTTTTACACAAAAATTATATGCTAATGTTACAAAAATACACAAAAAATTATTTATATTTAAAAAATATAAATAATTTATACAGTAAAAGTAAATTTAAAAATTCCTTAACACAAAATCATCATCAAGTCTATCAAAATCAATCGTTTTAATGCTTTGCTTTAGATTAGCAATATTTGGCACTTCTAGGAATTTTTGCAAATAATATTTATTTTTATAACCTTTTTTTCTTAAATACTCATTCATCTTAAGCACTTCATCAACACTAAGCAAATCAAAATGCCAAGTAGTTCTTATTTCAAATTCTGCTTTAAAATCTAGCAAAATATCTAAAGTCTTATCAAACTCATCAAAATAATCAAGCCCCGTAAGAGCTTTTAATTTCTCTTTAGGGGCTTTAAAGTCAATAGCAAAATAATTTGCTAAATCATTTTCTAAAATATTTTTAATTACATTAGGATTTGAGCCATTGCTATCAATTTTAATTAAATAACCTAAGCTTTTTGCTAATTTTATATAATCTAATAAATTAGAAGAATTAGTGCATTCTCCACCACTAAAAACAACCCCATCAACCAAACCTACCCTACTTTCTAAAAAGCTTTTTAATTGATTTTTACTCACATTAGAAAAACCATTGATAATATGCTCGTTATAGCAATATTTACACCTTAAATTACAACCTGCAATCCACACTATGCAAGAGATATAATTAGGATAATCAATCACGCTAAAAGGGGTAATATCATAAATCATTTGATAACAAACATTTTCCTTTCTTTATGTTCGCCTTTTTTACCTAGATTAAAGCTTTCTACGGGTCTGTGATAACCCATTACTCTAGTATAAACCATACATTTTGTTCTTTTTTCATTATTTTTCATTCTTTCTCCTTTAATAATTCATCACATTTAGGGCAATATTCATGCTCTCCTGCAATATATCCATGTATTGGACATACGCTAAAAACAGGCGTTATCGTAAAATATGGCAAACGATAATTATTCGCTATTTTTTTAACCAATCTTTTACAAATTTCTTTGTTTTCTAATCTTTCTTTCATATAAAGATGAAGAACGGTTCCACCCGTATAAGCACACTGCAAATCATCTTGCATATTGAGTGCAAAAAATGGATCATCAGTGTAATTTACAGGTAGTTGAGTGCTATTTGTATAATAAATCTCATCACCATTTCCTGCTTGGATAATATCTTTAAATCTTTTTTTATCTTCTTTAGCAAAACGATAAGTCGTCCCTTCTGCTGGAGTGGCTTCAAGATTATATAAATTACCTGTTTCTTTTTGAAATTGCTTAATTTTTTCTCTAATATAATTTACTAATTTAATGCAAAAATCTTTTCCTATTTCTGAACTTATATCATAAGCATCATTGCTAAAATTCCTAAGCATTTCATTAGCCCCATTTATCCCTATAGTTGAAAAATGATTATTAAAACTTGGCAAATACCTTTTAGTATAAGGATAAAGCCCTCTATCATACATTTTTTGAATGAAAGCCCTTTTTAATTCAAGACTATCACGGGCTAAAACTAATAACTCATCTAAGCGTTTATAAAGACCCTTTTCATCTGCTTTATATAAATATCCCAAACGAGCTAGATTAATAGTAACTACACCAATACTTCCTGTCATTTCAGCACTTCCAAAAAGCCCACCGCCACGCTTTAACAATTCTCTTAAATCAAGCTGAAGCCTACAACACATAGAGCGAACCGCATTTGGTTTATAAGCATTTTCATCTTCTACTTTATTACCGAACTCATCTAATTTATATTGTGAGCCTAAGAAATTTTGAAAATATGATGAGCCCATTTTTGCTGTATTTTCAAAAATCGCATCGGCTACTTCATTGTCCCAGTCAAATTCTTCAGTAAGATTTATAGTAGGTATTGGAAAGGTAAAAGGCTGATGATTTTTATCGCCTTCGCTTAAAACTTCATAAAATATCCTAACAATTCTTTGCATTTCTTCTTCAAAATCACCATAAGTTAGCTCTTCTAGTGAGTTTTTGCCACGCACTTTTGCCTTTTGCTCTAATTCATCATCTTTTATGCCCTTAAAAAAATGAATATTATTAGTGGTTGGAAATTGATTTTTTAAATCTTGCGGACAAACTATGTCTAAAGTAATATTAGTAAATGGACTTTGTCCCCAACGAGCAGGGACATTTAGGTTATATACAAAACTTATTAAAGCCTTTTTAATCTCTAAATCACTCAATTTATCTTTAAAAACATAAGGAGCAAGATAAGTATCAAAGCTTGAAAACGCTTGAGCTCCAGCCCATTCGCTTTGTAAAATACCCAAAAAATTAGCCATTTGCCATAAAGCTTCTTTAAAATGCCTAGGGGCTTTGCTTTCAACCCTACTTCTTACCCCATTAAATCCTTCATTTAATAATACTCTTAAACTCCAACCCGCACAATATCCACTAAGACAATCTAAATCGTGTATATGAAAATCAGCATTCCTATGTGCTAAGCCCATTTCATCACTATAGACATTATCTAGCCAATAA
The DNA here is from genome assembly GCF_026616895.1 of Campylobacter sp. MG1. NCBI lineage: Bacteria > Pseudomonadati > Campylobacterota > Epsilonproteobacteria > Campylobacterales > Campylobacteraceae > Campylobacter > Campylobacter sp. MG1. Next base: position 3,726 of record NZ_JANYME010000017.1, on the reverse strand, counting down.
TTTGCAATAACTTTTCCTGCAGTATTATTTATAAGTCCTGCGTGAGAATAGCCTGTGTTTGAATTAGCATTAATTCTCCAATCGCTTTTGTTTATATATTCGCTTATTGTATTTGAGCAGTTAATATAAGTGCCATATTCTAGGTCTTTTTCACGACGAAGTTTTCTAGTGTGTCTATAAAGCATAAAGCTTTTCAATACTTCAAATTCTTTTTCATTAAATAGTGTTTTTTCAATTTTATCTTGTATTTCTTCAACGCTTACTAAGTCTTTGTTTTCACACTCTTTAATAACTAAAGATATTAAAGAATTTGAAGCTTCTTTATTGCAACTTGCATAAGCTTTTTTGATAGCATTTTCTATCTTATAAGGTTTAAAAACTTCTTTTAATCCATTTCTTTTAAGTATCATTTTGATTGTCCTTTTTATAATGAATATTTTCATTTTATTTTTAAAAGTTAAAGAAAAGTTGCTACTAAGTTAAGCCAAAATCAAACTGAAACTTTAAAGTAAGAAGTTGAATTTATATTTTTTATAAAATATTGTTTTCAAGGGCTTTTTCAATACATTAATCTTTTTAAAAAAATTAATAAAAAAATTATTAAATTTAATGACTTTTATTAATTGTTTTTAGTTAATATCAAAACAGAATGAGTTTAAGAATTTCTTTATAAATACTTTAAATTAAATATTTTTATAAAATGTTTCATTTAAATTATTTTAGAGGAAATTTAATGATATCAAAAATAAGAAATAGCGAACTTTTACCATCACTATTATTAATTTTTACTACAATTTTAGCTATATTTTTACAAAATTCTAATTATAGAGATTTTTACAACGCCTGTCTTAACGCTAGAGCTTCAGTTAGTTTTATGGATTATAAACTTGATAAACCATTATTTTTATGGGTAAATGACGGATTAATAGCTATATTTTTCTTTTGGATAGGACTTGAGGTTAAAAAAGAAATTTTATGTGGAGAACTAAACACTAACAGTAAAAGAATTTTACCATTAGCAGGAGCACTTGGTGGTGCTATAGTCCCAGCATTAATTTATATGGTATTTAATTTTTTTGATTCTTATAGACTACAAGGTTTTGCTATTCCAACTGGAACAGATACTGCTTTTGCAATAGCAATATTATTAATGTTAAAAAAATATGTTTCTAATAGCGTTAGAATATTTTTATTAAGCCTTGCTATATTTGATGATGTAATCGCAATCATCGTAATTGCAATATTTTATACCAGTAATCTTTTATATATTTCTTTAGTACTAAGTTCTATAGGAGTTGGACTATTATTAATTTTAAATATTTTACATTGTACTCGTAGAATGTTTTATTTATTAGTAGGGATATTTTTATGGGTATGTGTGCTAGAAAGTGGAGTTCATACAACTTTAGCTGGAATGCTTTGTGCATTTTTTATACCTCTTAACAAAAAAGATGGGCGTGAATTTTTAGAAAGAATAATGCATAATTTAACACCTTATATAAATTATGCTATCTTACCAATATTTACCTTATTTAACGCTGGAGTTTTAATTGACTTTAGTCTTCAAAATTTAAATACGGTATTTTTTGGAATATTTTTTGGATTATTTATAGGAAAACAATTAGGAGTATTTGGTTTTTGTTTATTAGCTAATAAATTTGGAGCTGTTTTACCAGCAAATAAAACTATTTTATATGGTGCTAGTATTTTAACTGGTATAGGTTTTACTATGAGCTTTTTTATTAATACTTTAGTATTTGAAGGTAATGAGATAATTTTTAATAGTGCAAAACTAGCGGTATTAAGTGCTAGCTGTTGTTCAGCAATATTTGGATTTTTATGGCTAAGATTTAAAAAAGTATAAAATTTAAATCTTGAAAAATAATTTAAAAAAATATTAAAATTAGAAATATTATCAAAATATTTCTAAATTTAATCTATTTATAAGAAAATTTTATTATCATATCACACTTTAATGCCCAAGTGGTGAAACTGGTAGACGCGCTAGACTCAAAATCTAGTAGGAGCAATCCTGTGTCGGTTCGAGTCCGACCTTGGGCACCATTAACAAAATTGTTCAAAACCATAATTAGTTGAATTGTAAATTCCACATATTACTATAGGGGGGGGGTAAACCGAACCTTATTTTAACATTAGATTTAAATTAAGGATTTTTATATGAAAAAGACAATACTAATTCTAACTTTACTAACACATACATACGCAAGTGATTTAATAAACAAATATACAAATGGAGATTATAAGTCAGCATACGAATTAGCTGTATCTCAATGCAATGTTAATTGTAATGACAAAAATTTAAATTTAATTTTAGGAAATAGTGCCTTTAAATTAGGTAAATATGATGAAGCTTTAAGTGCATATGATAGGGTATTAATTATAGATAAAGATAATATAGAAGCTAGACTTCAAAGTGCTATGATTTATCAAAAAAACGGTAATTTAACACTTTTAAAAGCGGAATTGCAAAATTTAGAAAATAACCCAAAACTAACGAAAGAAGAAAAAGCTGCTGTAAAAAATACTCTAAACCAGCTTATAAAAGATGAAAATAACGAAAAAGAAAAAAATAAAATCTATGGAAGTGTAGGAATAGGATTAGGATATGAAAGTAATCCAAAAAAGGTAAATTTAAATGATACAACTCTTCATATAGGTCATGAATTATTACCATATTTTAATATACCAGGAGAAAAAAGAGAGCCTGCTACAAGCGTTCTAGCAAACATTAATGCTGGTTATAAAAATCAAGTAAATGATATTTATGACTTTGATATTGGTGCAAATTTTTATAATAGATATTATATAAAATCAAGAGAAGAAGACTTTCAAGACCTAAATATATTTTCTTTATCATTTAGCAATGGTTTTGCAATATCAAAAAATTTCAAAACAAACATATTATTATCATACGATTATATTTGGTTAAAACATAAAAGATATTTAAATACACTAACATTTGATATATCAGGAGATATAAATTTTAATGATAATTTCTCTCACACTATAGGTTATTCTATAGGTAGTAATGATTATATAGATAGTGAAGATAAAATTAGAGGTTCTTACCATCATACATTGTATTCTATGAGTAAAATAATTATGCAAAGAAGTTTAGTTTATTTAAAACTAGCTTATGATTTAGAAAAAAACAAGAAAAATAAAGAAGTAAAATCAGAAGATTATAAAGAATACTCTATAAGCATAGGAATGGCATATTTATATAATAGTCAAATCATATTAAGAGCAAATGCTATGTATGGTAAAAGTTACTATAAAGAAAAAGTATTTGCAGATAAAAGAAGAGATACTGAATTTAAAATTAATTTAGGTGCTGAATATGATATGGATCATCACAATATATTCTCACTTAATTTAGGATATTCTAAAGTAAATTCTACAATAGGAATAAATTCTTACAACAACTATTTCACAAATTTTATGTATAAATATAAATTTTAATTCCTTATAAAGTTTTTCTTTATAAGGATAAACTTAAAAGCATATTAAAATTTATAAATTAAACTTATTATTAAGTATAAGTGCTAAAATCAAATTATCTTAGCTAAGGAGCTTGTATGAAAAAACTAATATTATTATTAAGCATAATAACACTAAGCTATGCTAGTGTAGGAAAGATATCAGCTATTAGAGGTGATGCGTTAGTAGTATCAAGTAATGGAAATTCTACTAAGGCTATATTAA
>NZ_JANYME010000016.1 GCF_026616895.1 Campylobacter sp. MG1 | reverse complement strand
GTTTCAAACCGTGTTGTGGTAGAATTAGGTTTGCAATATAAATGGTTCACTTGATATTACAGGCAATATTAGCACGTTTCAAACCATGTTGTGGTAGAATTAGGTTTGCAATCGTACGATTTAGCGAATGAAAACTATTTAATACAAGTTTCAAACCGTGTTGTGGTAGAATTAGGTTTGCAATATAAATGGTTCACTTGATATTACAGGCAATATTAGCACGTTTCAAACCATGTTGTGGTAGAATTAGGTTTGCAATCGTACGATTTAGCGAATGAAAACTATTTAATACAAGTTTCAAACCGTGTTGTGGTAGAATTAGGTTTGCAATTTATCAAAATCATCTCATTTTGGGGGAAGTTTATCGGTTTCAAACCGTGTTGTGGTAGAATTAGGTTTGCAATATAATCTTCCATTTTTGGAGTATGATTTTAAAGATGTTTCAAACCGTGTTGTGATAGAATTAGGTTTGCAATGTATTTGTTTCAGTATTTGTTTCAGTTTTTTCGTTGTTTCAAACCGTGTTGTGATAGAATTAGGTTTGCAATCCATCTGAACCAATATCTGCTCCTAATACAATATTGTTTCAAACCGTGTTGTGATAGAATTAGGTTTGCAATTGTATGGTATTTTGCATATTGTTTTGATACTACGTTTCAAACCGTGTTGTGATAGAATTAGGTTTGCAATCTACAACTATTACTTTTGACGCTGCAAAAGGCTTTACGTTTCAAACCGTGTTGTGATAGAATTAGGTTTGCAATGTTAAAGGGCTATCATTATAAAATTCATATATTTGGTTTCAAACCGTGTTGTGATAGAATTAGGTTTGCAATGGAATATGAAAATGGGTTAATTTATGAAAAACTTCGGTTTCAAACCGTGTTGTGATAGAATTAGGTTTGCAATGTAAGCTGTTGCATAGCTTTATTAAAATCATCGTTGTTTCAAACCGTGTTGTGATAGAATTAGGTTTGCAATTAAGCATTCTAATTGATTAAGTAAAACGCTCCTTAAGTTTCAAACCGTGTTGTGATAGAATTAGGTTTGCAATCGTTTAAGCGTTCATTTGAGAATATGGTCCTTTATACGTTTCAAACCGTGTTGTGATAGAATTAGGTTTGCAATGAGATTATAGAGTTATGTTTAGCTCATACGGTAGGGTTTCAAACCGTGTTGTGATAGAATTAGGTTTGCAATTGAGTAAATTTTTTTATTTAATTCGTGATTTTTTGGGGTTTCAAACCGTGTTGTGATAGAATTAGGTTTGCAATGAAAGAAAAGTAATGATGATGAAACAACAATTAGGTTTCAAACCGTGTTGTGATAGAATTAGGTTTGCAATTTTTTACCTTTTTTTTTATTTTTAAGTAGGTGGAAGTTTCAAACCGTGTTGTGATAGAATTAGGTTTGCAATATCCAAAATTAATATACACTAATAATGTACAAGCAGAGTTTCAAACCGTGTTGTGGTAGAATTAGGTTTGCAATGCCGCTGGTGGATATTGTGAGTTTAGAGTACTAAGGTTTCAAACCGTGTTGTGGTAGAATTAGGTTTGCAATTCATCACAAAAAATCTCAATCTCATCTCCTAGACGGTTTCAAACCGTGTTGTGGTAGAATTAGGTTTGCAATAATACTTGACCCACCTTATTTGCAGACTGATACTAGGTTTCAAACCGTGTTGTGGTAGAATTAGGTTTGCAATTTGCTATCGTGCTAAACATTGCACGAAAGCCGTGTGGTTTCAAACCGTGTTGTGGTAGAATTAGGTTTGCAATACAGCCATATTATGTTTTTGTCTTTTTTATTTTGGGTTTCAAACCGTGTTGTGATAGAATTAGGTTTGCAATTTAAAAAAAAATAAATTAACAATAAAAGACTTCTCAGTTTCAAACCGTGTTGTGATAGAATTAGGTTTGCAATAAAAGCTCTAAAAATTAAAAATAGACTTGATGAAAAGTTTCAAACCGTGTTGTGATAGAATTAGGTTTGCAATTTAAAGCTTCAAACCCAAAAATATGGGATGGTTTGTTTCAAACCGTGTTGTGATAGAATTAGGTTTGCAATTTTATTTTAAAAGTTCCAGCACTTCCACCTCCACCACGTTTCAAACCGTGTTGTGATAGAATTAGGTTTGCAATGTTGAGTGGTTGTGATGACGCTCAAGGTGGCACTGCTGTTTCAAACCGTGTTGTGATAGAATTAGGTTTGCAATTCCAAGCGATAGATTAAGAGCTAAATGTATTACTAGTTTCAAACCGTGTTGTGATAGAATTAGGTTTGCAATCACTTACGACTTACCTAAGCCATTGCAAGACAAAGGTTTCAAACCGTGTTGTGATAGAATTAGGTTTGCAATAAATTAGGTTTTGTTTTTTCCCAGTTGTATAGCGTGTTTCAAACCGTGTTGTGATAGAATTAGGTTTGCAATACAAAAATAGCTATTGCTAATCCAGATACTGTTTCTAGTTTCAAACCGTGTTGTGATAAAATTAGGTTTGCAATTATATTATACAATAATACACTGCCGATTTTTTTAAGTTTCAAACCGTGTTGTGATAGAATTAGGTTTGCAATTTATCGTGATTGTAAAGAAAAATTAAAAGCAGTGAGTTTCAAACCGTGTTGTGATAGAATTAGGTTTGCAATGTTATAACAAAGCTTATCAAGAAGCATATTATCGTTAGTTTCAAACCGTGTTGTGATAGAATTAGGTTTGCAATGAGTTTTATTGGATGGGTCTTTAAAATGTGATAAAGTTTCAAACCGTGTTGTGATAGAATTAGGTTTGCAATAAACAAGCGAGATGCTTATCATACAGCTATTGCTAGTTTCAAACCGTGTTGTGATAGAATTAGGTTTGCAATTAGGTCTTTTATCGTTTTTTGTTGCTTGTGGTGAGTTTCAAACCGTGTTGTGATAGAATTAGGTTTGCAATAGCAAGGAAAACTTGCTTATGTATCAAGTATTTGAAAGTTTTTAAAAAGTAGTGATTTTTCCACTTTTAAAATTCTTTCAAATTTTAGTACTTTAGTGGAAAAATTAAACCTATGTTTAGTTTGTATCACTAAAATTAAAAAGCAAATCTAATTCTATCACAACGAGCGTTTGAAATCATAAGTAGGTAGAAATACCGAAAAGTTAGTAAAATATCGGGCAACTGGCTTAGCCACCCCGATAAACTTTAACACAAACATACTAAATTTACTCCCTATCATCACAATAGTTAAAAAATTCACATTGATTACAAGCATTAAGACTAGCGCTACTATTTGGAAAAATTCCATTATCTAAAAGATTTTTCATATCTTTTACAGCTCTTTTAAGCCTAGCAAAATCATTCGGAAAAATATTAAAAACCTTATGTTTTAGATGATTTGATGAGCATAAAATCACTCTTTTGCAAGGCTTAGCATAAGTTTTACTAGCCATTTTTGCGTATGCTAGTAGTTGCATTTTCGCCCCGTTACTAAGATTTAGATTATTACTTTGTTTAAACTCAAGCACCACCACCTCATCAACCCCAACAAATAGCATATCACAAACCCCGCACAATTCTTCATCTTCTAAATATTGATTTTTATAGGCTTTATATTCGCTTAGCCCAAGTTTAGCAAATGTGCGACTTTTGAAAAGCTCGTCTTGCTTTTTATGAAAATTATTACCAAAATCTACATGCTTAGGATATTTTGGTGTAATATCACAAAAATTATAAAAATAAAATATCCTAGGACAAAACACAAACTGCCTAATCAAACTCGCCTTCAAAAGTTCCATGAAATTCCTATTTTCTAAATACAAAAATATACTCGTGAGCTATTAGTAAGAAATTATGTTTTATGCTATTTGTTTTCCAAAATCCTGTGGCTTTGCAATTAAACTGCTCTTTTATAATAGTTTCTTTTAGCGTAAAACCAGCGTTTAAAAATACTTGCATAGAATAAAATCCAAGAGGTATCATGCAACCATTTTTTCTAGTATCGCCTATCGTAATGGCACAAAAATGATTTTTCTTAAGCACTCTATTACATTCATTTGCAACATCTTTTAAAGCAATTAAAAATTCATCTATTTTAAGATGGGACAAATCACCTTGTATGTCATCGCTATATTTTATAATATTTGCATAAGGTGGATGTGTGCATATAAAATCTATGCTTTCATCTTTTATAAAGCTAAGTTTTCTTGCATCTTCATTATATAAATGAACGAAGCTTTTACTATCAAAATCACATTTTTGCTTACAAATTTCTATCGCATTTGGATTTATATCAACACCGATTGCATTGCGATTTAAAAGTTTTGCTTCTATTAAAGTTGTTCCGCTGCCAACAAATTGATCTAATATCAAATCATTTTCATTGCTATATCTTAAAATCAAATTTCTAGACACATAAGGAGAATAATTTCCCCTATATTTTGCATCGTGTGTAGCCCATTTGCCACGATTTATTATTAATTTAAACAAGCGTTTCTTCTTTTAATGCATTATAAAACATAGCTCTACCAGAATAATTCCAATAGGCACAATCTTGCTCTATAAATAGCCATTTTATAGCTAAAAATATAATTTGAATTGGATGTTTATTTCCTTCATAATCTGAAAAAACCATATTAATATTGTTTATATCTATATGATTACAATTATATATATTATTTAATACTTTTTTTACTTTATCATATTCTAAGTAATAATTGTTTTTTATTTCATTAAGTATATTTATTATATCTTTATAGCTTGGGCTAACATATCTTTTATTTTTTTTAAAATAAATTCCATCTATATTTACAGTAAAATCAAACCCTTTATTAAGTCTTGTAGGTCTTTTAAGATGAATATTATATTTATCGTATTGTTCAACATCGTATCTATATTTGCTTGCTAAATCACCCTTTCCTTTGCCCGGAATTTCTTTCAAGAACTGATTTATTAAATTAAGCCTTATTTCACATCTATCACCATCTGGTAATTTATAATTTATATTTTCTATCATTTTTATCCTTTATAATTTTTAATTAAAAGCTCAGTTATAGCGCCACGATTAGAAGCTTTTGAATTTATACACCTTGTAGCATTTATTCTTAAAATCACATAATTTTTATAAAGTTTATCAAAAAATTCATCATCTTTATTTATATTTTTAGGATCTGAATTACTTAGTAAAAACTTAGCCCCTAAATCATTACACTTATTTACAAACTCAGCCAATCTTATCTGCTCATTGTCATCAAAAATATTATTAAAATAGCTAGTAAATGAAGCTGTTTTACTAAGTGGGCGATAAGGTGGATCAAAATATATAAATGTTTTATCATCTATGTCATTTATTAAATTTTTATAATCTGAATTTTTTATAATGACATTTTTTAAAACTTTATGAACATTTAAAATATTTTCTTCATCGCATATCAAAGGGTTTTTGTATTTACCAAATGGGGTATTAAACTCACCACTTTTATTTAGTCTAAAAAGCCCATTAAAACAAGTTTTATTTAAAAATATAAAATATTTTGGCTCTTTTGTTTTATTAAATTTATTTCTTATTTGATAAAAAAATTCATCTTGTTTTTGGGTGCTTAAAAACTCATTTTGTAATGTTTTTAATTCATTTATTAGTTTTTGTGGGTCTTGTTTTATAAGTTCATAACATTTCATAAGACTTGAATTTATATCGTTTATTACGATTTTTTTAAATTTATATAATTTTACAATCTCAAACAACATTGCCCCACCACCAACAAAAGGCTCAACATAGGTTGTAAAATTATTCATATTTGGCAAGTTGTTTATTAAGGTTGGCAGTAATTGTCTTTTGCCACCAGCCCATTTTACAAATGGTTTCATTTTCCCTAATTCCTATTTCAAATTCTTTCTTTTTTCATCGTTTTACTCAAACATACGAAATTTATACTAAGCAATAAATTTTACAAACAACATTTAAGCCTAATCATATCCAAGCTAAACATACGAAATTTGCTAAATACTATCAAAACTAAGTTGCTCTAAATCAGCCTTTTTATAGCCGTACGTATCGTCTAAATCTATCTCGCACCTACACAAAAACGCCTTACCCCCATCATCACAAAGCTTTTTAAAAAGCTCTTTTACCACCTTTATCTCACTTTTGCTAAGCTCTCCATAAAAGACTGATTTTTGGATATTTAAAAGTCCTAAATCCTTTAACTCTTCAAAAAGCTTTATTCGTGATTTGTTATCTTCTATATCGTAGCTTACAATATACACGCTCACCACCTAAACACATAAGAATGATAATTATTCGCACCGCACAAAAACCCACTAAGCTTATAAACTTGTCTTTGTATGATGCTTTCAAGACTTAGTTTAGAGTGATTATATGGCAACTTTTTAGCAAGTGAGCTAAAAATCTCATTTGAAATTAGCTTTTTACACTCATTAAAATCGCCCTTTAGCTGATGCCTTAGCTTGATAATATTTCTATCAACTAAAAAACTTCTATACTCCTCCATAATGTCCAAAACTAACGATGGCTTAGCACTTCTTAAGCTATGAAGCACTCCAAAATATGGGTTTAACCCTGCGTTTATCACGCTTTTATAAATTATGTTTAAAAGTATTGCGTAGCCGTAATTTAGGGCTTTATTTACATTATCATCTGCAAATCTGCCCGTGCGATTTACAAACTCATCCCCTAAAAGCCTTGTTTGTCTAAGATAATCAAAATAAACTTTTGCCGCACTTCCTTCAATGCCAAAAATGCTATCTTTTGTCATTTTATAAGTTTTTAGCTCGTTAATAAATATTTTTAATTGCTCGGTGGTTTTTTGTTTTAGCAAATCATTTTGCAAATACCTTGAAAAGTATAAAATCGTGGAGCGTTGGTTTTTGATTTTACCTATGATTAGCTCTTTTGCTAAGGCTAGGTCTTTGCCGTTTTGTTCGCTTAAAATCTGATGTTTTATCACATTTACGCTTTTATGCTCGTGTAAAGTGTGTAAAGCTAAATGAGATTTAAAATCATTAAAAAATATCTTAACCCCACGCACTCCACAAGCATAGGCTAAGTCACTACTTAGTCCTACACCACGAGATTTTATACTTATGGTTTTTAGGTTTTTAAGTGGATATTCTTTGATTAACTCTCCATCTTTTTTAACTACTAATCTAGCCGATTTTAGCCCCAAATACACCCCGTAAGAATTCACTACGAGATGTTTTAGCATATATTATCTTTCATTAATTTTTTATGATTTGCTAAGGTACTTTGAACTCTAAAACCAAGACCTAAAATTTTACTTGTATTTTTTATAATAGTTGCATCATATTCATAAGGTTTTCCTACATAATCTTTTAATTCCTTATTCAAGCACTCTTCACAAAACTCAACCCATTGTTTATTATTTTTATTTATTGAATTATTAAATATATCTAAATTATATCCTAACAAATCTTTATCTAACTCAACCATCACCCTATGTCTTTTTGCTTCACTAACTATAAAATCAAGCTTTGAGATTTTTTCTGGTAAGTTATTTTTAATGCTTATTTTATAGATTTCTTTAGCATTTTCGCTAAGGTTTAAAATATCTAAAATATCAACTATTTTAAGTGGTAAAACATTCTTGCTATGATATTTTATACCTACTATTTTTTCATTATCAAAATAATTTTTTGTAGCTATGTTTTCATTTGCTAAACCTTCATAACCTGTATTTCTACGCACCACAAAACTAGCTGCACTAGCTACACTTAGCGAGTATGTAACACGGCGTTTGTTTCTAGCTCTTTTTATATCTTTTTGATTGCCTGTGTAGAAATTATTTATATAAAGCTTATGGATTTTTTCTACTTCATTTTTAGTTTTTACTTCATTTTTTACTAGGATTTCATAGAACTTTTCTATATTTGCACCATTATCTTTAGGCTTGATTAACTCGCCACTTTTAGCATCAAAAAATATATCTAAAACATCTTTTCTAACACTTGATACCAAAAACTTATCTAAAAATTTAATTTTTTCTAGTGTTTTTATATCTTTTGCCTCAAAACTTGCAAAGATTAAATCAAAAACTTTTTTGGTATTTATGTAAAATTTCGTTTGTTTAGACTTTTGAACTTCCATTAGCAAATCAAGTTCTTTTAAAATACCCAATTGCTTATCACTTAAAGCCTTAGCATTTTCGTATCTAAGCGAGTAAATCGTATCTTTAAATAGTTGTTTTCTTGAGATTTTATCTTGGCTTAGTTCTAAGTATTTTTGGCTTTGTATATTTTTTATCTCGCTTTCTTTTAGATAAATCTCACTAAATTTAAACTTTGGTTCAAACTTCACATTCTCATGTATAGCTACCACCTTTTTATCCTTAATAGCACTAGCTATATAAAACACCACACTAGCATCTATACAATGGCTATGGCTTGATTGTTTTTCCTCCTTTGCTATCTGTGGCAACTCTTCGCTCAGCTCTTTTCTAATAGCACTTGTTAATTTACTATCAACAAAATTAACTTTTATATTTAGAGTGTTATTTTTAGCTAAAGCATTTTGAACCATCAATCTTGCAAGGCGTTTTTGCGTTCCATTTGTGCTAGTTTTTTGTTTATCCTTTGCTAAAAGCTTTAAAGCTATTTTATAAAAATTTTCATTTGGCATAAAAAGTGCCATTTGGAAAGCTATTTGCTCCTTTATTTTTAAGTTTTTAAAGTTTGTGTATTTTTTGATATCTATCGCATTTAGGGTTTTGTCTATAAATGACTTTAATTCATTTTCATTCTTAACTTCACATTTTCTAAAAATATCTTTTTTGTAATTTTCATGCAAATCATTAAAATACATACAACCATCACTTTTTCTAAAGTTTTCGTATGATTTTACAGGGATTAAATTCGCTTGTGAGTTGTACTTACATTTGCTTCTTGGTAAGATATGATCATACTCAGCATTTTTTAAATTCACAGGCTCTCCACTATAAGGGCATATAGCGAAACGCTCTTTTGGTTTTCTTTTTACTTTAGTTTTTGTAAGCTCTTTTACCGCCGTTTCAAAGGTAAAGGCATTTTGTTCTATATTTATACTCAATTCTTCAGTATCACTTAAATCCAAATCACTCACTATTTCATAAGCAAGCCTATCGATATACATTTCCACCCTACCGTTTATAAGCCTTGCACTATCAGAGCCTAAGGCTGAACACATAGCCTTATCACCGCTAATTCTAAGAAGGTTTTCAGTAGCGTGAGTTTGACATAGTTTATGAAAGCCTTTTTGCTCATCAAAAATAATATTTGCGGTTTGCAAAAGGTAGTTTATGATGGTGTTTTGCTCTTCTTCATCTTTTATAAATGCAAATTCCTTAATGCTTTTTAGTTTTTTATAAACAAGCATATAGTCATCTTTTATCTTTTTTAAATCATTATCATCTTGCACATTGCTTTCTAAGAGTTCATAAAAACTGTTTTGATAACCTTTTGCCGTTTCACTAAGATGAGTTAAAAATCCTTTTAAAGTAGAGTTGCCTTTATATTTGCTATTTTTATCATTTATAAAATCACTTATATTTTTTACTTCTTCTTTGCTAAAAGCATCTTTTTTACCCAATAAAATGCTTAAATGAATGTGTTTTGAATTGTTTTTATACGGAGTATGGCACCCACAGGGCTTTAAAATCTTAGCTTTTAAAATACCTTTTTTGGCTAAAAGCAATTCATCATAATATCTACTAGCAAAATCTTTTAAAGCATTAAAATCGCTATCGTTTAAACAAATTTGCTCCTTAAAATACCAACCATGCTCATCAAAACTTCTAGGATACAGCTTAATATCTTCTAAATACCCTTTTGATATATCTAAAAATCTTTGAAAAACCACTTTTAACTCATTTTCATCCAGCTCATCGTATTGTTTGATAACGCCGTTTTCATCCATAGTAAGGCTTGAAAAATTTGGATTGTCTAAGATGTGTTTTAGGCAAGTTTTAAGTCTATCGCTTAAACAATCTTTCAAAACTAAAGAATAACAAGTTTGCGGGTGTTTATTATTCATTCTCTCATATGGTGGAATGCTTGTTATAGGGTCGTTTTTACATAGATATTCAAAAGATGATTTTTTTAGATTTTTTAACATTGTGCGTTTGTTTTCTAACTCTTTTTCGCCTTTAAAAGAAAGAAAATTTATATTTTTTATACTTACTTTTTTAAGTTTTTCATCATCAAAAGCATCATCAAATTTATTGTTAAAATATTTTCTTAAAACCCTTGTTTGGTAGTTTGAGATATTGCCAATAAGGTTGGCAAACTCATCATCGCTTATATTAAGCTTTGAAATTATGCTTTTAAATTCCACGCTTTTACAAAGCTCTTTTATATCTTTTAGATATTTTTCTCTATGTTTATTGTTTTTAAGCATTTCATTTCTTAAAGCTTCAAACATATCACTAATAGCCGTTCTATCACTTGATTTTAAACCTAGCTTATAAGTCATAATAGGCTCAGTTCTAAAAACCTCATCATTTGCTTTTAAAAATTCTAAAAACTCGCTATCTTTTGCATAATCTGATATTGTTTTTTTTAGCTTATTAAAACTATCACATTTTGAAAAATCTAAATGCTTAGGATATTTTTTCAAAATTTCATAAATTTCATCCATCTCTAGCAGCTTTTTAAACTCTACCTTTTGTCCACTTTCTACTTTTTGCAAAATTAATTCATTTTGCTGTGCTAAAAATTCACAAAACTCACCCTCATCATAATCATTTGCAAATTTTGAAAGCCTTAGCTCATAATCATCTTTATTTACACAACCCTTAAACTCATAGCCATCAATTTCGTTTAACACTTCTAGGCTTTCATCGCTTAAATCATTTTCAAACTCTATATTTATATAGTTAAATCCACGATTTTTAAGCAGTCCATATATTAGTTCAAGTTCGTTTTGACTTAAATCTTTTATTTTGATTTTATTTAACAATTCATCTAAAAGTCTTCTAGCAAATTTTGCTCTTTTAAAAGCTCTTCTTTGATGTCTTTTAGAAGTTCTATCTTTTTTAAGGAAATTGATATCGCCATCTTTAAAGATATAATTAGCAGCGCTTTTGCTTACAATCTCATCGTTTTTTATATCTACAATATATACACCATTATTTTTAGCACCCATATCAATACTTATAACTTTTTTCATATTGTTTTCCTCTTATGATTTATTATAAATATAGTAGCATATTTAACTAAAAATAAATAATACAAATAAAAAATAATGTAGGGGGTGGCTAAGCCAGAGCCCCATTTGTAATACCCCTTTAGGTGTTTTCAAACTCTAATGTGTTGTGATAGAATTAGATTTGCTTTTTAATTTTAGTGATACAAACTAAACATAGGTTTAATTTTCCACTAAAGTGCCAAAATTTGAAAGAATTTTCAAAGTGGAAAAATCACTACTTTTTAAAAACTTTCAAATACTTGATACATAAGCAAGTTTTCCTTGCTATTGCAAACCTAATTCTATCACAACACGGTTTGAAACATGATGATTGGTGCTATTTCTTTTAATTTATATATATTGCAAACCTAATTCTATCACAACACGGTTTGAAACCTTCCAGCAACGCCAATTATTGCACCCATTTCGCATTGCAAACCTAATTCTATCACAACACGGTTTGAAACCTACCAAATGCTTTGACTTTCACGCCGTTACTGATTGCAAACCTAATTCTATCACAACACGGTTTGAAACACGAGTGAAATACACTTTCAATAAATCTTACATATTGCAAACCTAATTCTATCACAACACGGTTTGAAACTTCGCGCCTTTTGCTAATTCACCAACACCAACAAGTATTGCAAACCTAATTCTATCACAACACGGTTTGAAACACAAAGAAATTGCCAGGATACTTATAATCAAAAAATTGCAAACCTAATTCTATCACAACACGGTTTGAAACATGTAATGGTTCAAGATACTGCTTGGGAAGGATATGATTGCAAACCTAATTCTATCACAACACGGTTTGAAACATTCAAAAGCTCATCACGAGTATATTGTTCGTTTAGATTGCAAACCTAATTCTATCACAACACGGTTTGAAACCTTAATTTTTTATGTGTTAAACACTTACAAATAGATTGCAAACCTAATTCTATCACAACACGGTTTGAAACAAACTAAAAAATAAATTTTGGTTAAATAATCAAACAATTGCAAACCTAATTCTATCACAACACGGTTTGAAACTGTTCGTTTTGTAATGTTACATTTTCTAAAAACTCGATTGCAAACCTAATTCTATCACAACACGGTTTGAAACATATTTAACCCTATTTTAACCCAATAAATCCTACCTACATTGCAAACCTAATTCTATCACAACACGGTTTGAAACAAGAAAGTGCTATTTATATAGTTAGGCACCAAGGAATTGCAAACCTAATTCTATCACAACACGGTTTGAAACAGTCTTTAATTTGTGATAAAAGTTCATCATATTTAATTGCAAACCTAATTCTATCACAACACGGTTTGAAACGCGTCTTGTCCTTGAATACTAGGTTTTTCGTTATTTATTGCAAACCTAATTCTATCACAATACGGTTTGAAACCGCAAATGCTTTTCATCTAGTAATTTAATTCTTTCTATTGCAAACCTAATTCTATCACAACACGGTTTGAAACGCTATAGTAAAAGATAAGCAAAAACTAGCTAGCAACATTGCAAACCTAATTCTATCACAACACGGTTTGAAACTGCTGTAAATGCCTATAAACTGTGTTATAGCTTTGATATTGCAAACCTAATTCTATCACAACACGGTTTGAAACAAAAAATAAGCCCAAGTTACCATTAGGAGTAGAATATTGCAAACCTAATTCTATCACAACACGGTTTGAAACGGTAAAACTACCCAGTCCCAAGTAATGATATCTCTAAATTGCAAACCTAATTCTATCACAACACGGTTTGAAACCTACTATGCCCTAATGATATAATTTATTATGAGCCTATTGCAAACCTAATTCTATCACAACACGGTTTGAAACAACTGTGAAGCTAAATTAAGCACTATTCTTTTATGCATTGCAAACCTAATTCTATCACAACACGGTTTGAAACCACTGGTACGCTCTTAAAGTATCATCATATGAACTTTATTGCAAACCTAATTCTATCACAACACGGTTTGAAACAACAAAATGTTTCACAGGAGCAAAAATCGTTTCAAGATTGCAAACCTAATTCTATCACAACACGGTTTGAAACTTACAAGCGATGATGATTTAAAAAGGCTATTTAATATTGTAAACCTAATTCTATCACAACACGGTTTGAAACAATAATATGTGAATGTAATAATAAAATAACATTTGAATTGCAAACCTAATTCTATCACAACACGGTTTGAAACTCATACGCAGCAATTTTTCTATTGCGTCCATTAAATTGCAAACCTAATTCTATCACAACACGGTTTGAAACCCTTTTTAATTATTTTTTTGATTCTTGTTTTTGTTATTGCAAACCTAATTCTATCACAACACGGTTTGAAACTCAGTTTTAAAAGCATTAGTAACCATTTTTCCAATAAATTGCAAACCTAATTCTATCACAACACGGTTTGAAACAATATGCTGACTATGGTGACAAGGGAGCTGGTAGAGATTGCAAACCTAATTCTATCACAACACGGTTTGAAACATTGAAGTTAATAAGGGAATAGAATTTTTATTTAAAATTGCAAACCTAATTCTATCACAACACGGTTTGAAACTGTACTAATTCATCACCTTCTACATCAACTCTTATAATTGCAAACCTAATTCTATCACAACACGGTTTGAAACATTAGCAACCCTTTGTCTTTAGTATTATTTACGCTTATTGCAAACCTAATTCTATCACAACACGGTTTGAAACATTAGCAACCCTTTGTCTTTAGTATTATTTACGCTTATTGCAAACCTAATTCTACCACAACACGGTTTGAAACTTAAAAATAATAAAATTAAATAAAATCTTTTTTTTAATTGCAAACCTAATTCTACCACAACACGGTTTGAAACCTATTAAGGGACAAATATGCATTATATGTTTTTACATTACAAACCTAATTCTACCACAACATGGTTTGAAACTTGACCTTGCTCTGTCAATAAAATATAATTTCTAGATTGCAAACCTAATTCTACCACAACATGGTTTGAAACATAAGGATAAGCCCAATTGTATAAATCCCTTTCGTTATTGCAAACCTAATTCTACCACAACATGGTTTGAAACATAATAAATGATGATATTAATATTTTAACTGATTGTTATTGCAAACCTAATTCTATCACAACACGGTTTGAAACATAAATTTGGCACTATTGCAAACCACATGGTTTGAAACCAAGAGGCAAAGAAAACGGCTCATTGTAAAGCGTCTAATTGCAAACCTACTTCTACCACAACATGGTTTGAAACATACCTGAATATAAGCCCATTTTAAACCCTTCTTAATGTTATTTATTTACAACACCCATAACTTTACGCTAGATAGGTGTAATTATAGAGGGGTTTAAAGCACTTCTAGGGAATTTGCTTAGGCTTTAAAAGGTCTTATCAGCCTTACGATTAGTTAGCCTTCCCTACCCGCCCAATTTTAAATTGCAAACCTAATTCTATCGCAAAAACTAAAACCACATATCTTCAAACTTTTTTTAGCTCATCTTTTGTTTTTATCAATTGCCTTTGTAAGCTTGCTTTATCTTTATTATTTGGAGTTTTAATTTTATCTTCTAGCCATTTTATTCTTCTATTTAATCTAATTTTATAAGAAATTTGATAATTTCTCTCCCTTTCACTCCAAACATCACTCTCATCTATAGCCTTTAAACCCTTTAAATCACACCATCTAAGGCTATCATCAAGCTTGATTTCTTCATCATCGCTCACTAGATAATAGCCATTATCAGTCTTTTGCACCAAATACTCTTCAAAAGCCCTTATACCAGCTTCTATCTACTTAATTATCGGCTCATTACAAAGCACAGCCTTAGAAAACTTAACAACATTCAAGCTTCTATCTTCGCCATAATCATAGTTATAAAAAGTGATTTTTTTAGGTAAATACTCTCTATTACTTATATTAATTAAATTTGGATTTTCAATTTCCCCTTCACTTATGCAAAAATCATTTCCAAACTCATAACCTTCAACACCATTATAACCAGATATTGAAATATCAAAAACATTATCTAAATCAAAATAACATTCTAATTCCGAAGAAGTATAAGAATTAGCCACTAAAGCGCAAGGTGTTTCTTCATAATCTACAAAATTTAAAAAGCCATCATTTATCCTACCATCAATGATAGCTCTTATTTGATTTGAATTCTCATAATAAGCTATAAGTTTGCTTTCGTTTTGTGGCAAAACTTTTTCATAATGCAAACTAAAATTATTTAAAAAATCAGCAATATCGCAAAAGCAAACACTTTTATCAATTTTAAAAAATCCATCTAAACAATCTCTCATTCCACTAGCATAAGAAAGGTTAAACTCATAAGTTTCAAGTGATTTTTTAAAGCCTTCAAAATATTCAACATATGGTAAGTTATCATCTTTTTCGCATTTTATTTCAGCTTTAAACCAATCAGGTAGATTTTCAAGGCTTAAATTTAACGCCTCGCCAAATATATCCAAATCAAAATCATACTCAAGCCTAATACTAAGTGGATGATAATATAATTTTATCTCATTTAAACTCACTCTATTTTTGCAATCTCCATAATTAAACTCCCATTTGCCATAAAACAATCTTTTGCCTATTGAAAAATTTGCATTTATATAATCAATTATATTCATATCAATCCTTCAAATATAATTTTATAATCACCAAAATTATATTAAATCCTACTAATTTCGTTTAAATCTTTATCCAACAGCTTTTTTAATTCATCACTTGCAAAAAATTCTTTACAATTTTTATCATTTGCATTTATATTTTTAATACGCAAAATACTATCTTTAGTACTTATTTTTACACAAGTAATACCATTTATCAAAAAACTCTTCATTAGAATTTATATTTGATTGTTCTAGTAACAATACAATATTAATCATTTTCTATTTTTTCAAAAAATTTAAAGATTATATGCAACACGAAAAAACAAAATTATTATATTTTAAGCTTTTATTAATAAATAATTATGTTTTACTTTTAGTGGAGCAAATTTTAAAATGAGAATTTTTATGAGTATATAATAAAAAGCTCTCGCTTTGCATTGTAAATTAAAATTAATTTTATATTTTAAACTAAGCGATAAGCTTTTAAAATTTTTATAGTTTTTTAATTATCTAAATTGCATTCTTTTAAATTTTGCTTTAGGTTTTGCTCCATTTATTGCTTTAGTAGCACCTATAAAAAGTACCACATCTATTAGAAGATAGAAATAGAACCCAAAATTAGTTAATTTATCAAAAAAACTATCACCTAAAAAACTAATAAAAAATATTACATAAGCTAATGCAAAAGCAAAAAGTGAAATTATACCTCCTGCACTACTCCCATCGTCGTAAGTAATTTCAGCTTGACAGCCCCTACATACTTTTACACCAAATCTTAATTCCTCATCACAAAAAGGACATATCATCGTTTTTGTATCTTTTGACATAATTTTCTCCTATTTTGATTTATTTGTTAAATAATAAAAAAAACAACGCATTGTAAATATTTTCAGCCTTTCGTAATACCTTAAATTACTTAATCGTATTGCTATTAGTTTTAAAAAACTTGTTTGTTTAGATTGATTAGAGCTTGGAAATACAAAAGAATTTAGATTTAATGAAATCTGATTCAAAAAACGATTATTGAGCAGTGTTTAAAGAAGGTGCTAGTTGTAAAAGTTGATAAAACCTTAGAAGTGTTATCACTATTAAATTAGTAAAAATAAAACTTTTTATTAAACCTTGCAATATTACTAAAATTTAAAATTTTTATAAAAAACAGTTTTAGATTTTATCATTAATGCGAGTGCGTCTTAGATGTATCAAGAACAAATCTTTATAAAAACTAAAAAAAGATGACTTATAAAAACAATTACTACTGTGATTTAAACATAAAAAATAATATTTAATATTTTATAAATCTAAGTAGCATATACTCTTAATAAACCAGTTTATCAAAAATCAAAATAAATTAACCTAAGTAGTAGCTAATATTTTGTAAAAACCCTAAACTAAACAAAATATATTGATGTTAGGTTTTAAAATATATAAAATAAATTCAATTAGTAGTTTAGCATTTTTTAAGATGCTAAATATAATTTAATAACTTAATTAAATTTACTATAGTTTTTAAGAATTTATTTAGTGTGTTTTTACATAATTTTATATTCACGCCACATAAAGAACACATAAAAACATTTACAATAAATACACAAAATTAGAATAAAAATTAATTTATTATCATAATTTCTAAAATTAAATTATATATAATTAAGCAAATATTAAGAATGGGTGGGGGTATTATGCTACTTTTTTAACAAAGGATTTTTATGTGCGAAATACCAAAAAAAAATTTTTGAAAAAATCAAAACAGATGGCTTATATACTTACAATAAAACTGATTTGTATGACTATCTCATATATCTACTAGATAAAAAAGAAAAATTACTAAGTAAATCAAACGATGAACTATCAAGACTTTTAAAGATAAGTCCTAGCAAAGTAAGCACATTAAGAGCAAATATAAGCGTGAAATTTATGGATGATAGCGAATACAAAGGCTTATTTTTAGACTTTTTATCACAGCTATCAAACAAAAATATAAAAGAAGATAATACCTACTACATATTCACAGTAGAAAATAAAGCCATAAGAAACTTTATAGAAGCAAAGCTAAAAGAGCATTGCCAATAATACAGCTAATTATACACTAAATAAAGAAAAAATCAAAATCTTAAAAAGTGATTTTATAACACTTTTAGAAAAGGAGAGTAATGGTAAAGAATATATACAAAAATTAACTAAAAAGCTAAAAACAACAAAAACTTTAGAAAAAACTATTGATATTTTTGCTGAGTTTTTTCCAGTTTTAAAAAATGCTAAAAATATTTGTGAAATTATAGAAAATAATTAATGAGATTTCAATGAAATTAAACAAAATTTTATTAAGTTTTCTTTTGTTTGCTTATGCTGCAAATTCGGCAGAATTTAAGCTTGAAAACACAACTAATGGGGATTATTTTAAAGTAAAAGATGGTGATTGCTTTTCATATGGATTTACACAAAATATCCATTCAGACGAATTAGTATTAACAGAATGGCTTCATTGCGATTTTAACATTACAACTAAAGAACAAATAGAAATTCTAGATTTAAAAATAAATCAAGATATACCAAAAAATTCAAACAATTGCAAACTAGATGCTACACAAGATTATAAAAAATCGCCAAATCAAGGTGTTTTAAAAGCAGGAGAAACTAGGTGGTATAATATTTCATGTTTTAATATTGATGATAAAGTAGCATTAAAAACTATAACAATTATCACAAATAAAAATACAGCAACATACAAAAACAATAAAACATATTCAAATGAAGATGTTTTATAAGAAAATAAAAAAGGAGTTAAAATGAAAAAAATATTAGGTCTTTTATTTTTATCGTATTCAGTATTAGGTGCAAATAGTTTATCTTTAGAAATAAAATGTAATCAAGAAAACAATTATGAAACTTGTGTGGACTTAAGCTATGACTATCTTAGCGAAATGGACAGAAGTGGTGGTTATGAACTTTTTGAAAAAGCTTGTAAAAACAAATATGCCAAAGGTTGCTATTCTATGGGTAGTATGGGAAAATGATTGGTATGGAAATGAAAATAGTGTTACGAATGCTATAAAATATTACACATTAGCTGGAGATATTGGATATTGCTTAGGATATATTAGAGCTGGAGATATCTACAATGAAAATAGTGAATTATCAGCGTATATAAATCCAGATTCAAAAAAAGCTAATAAATTCTATAACAAAGCTAAAGACTGCTATAAAATAGCATGTAAAAATGGAGATAAAGCTAGTTGCGAAGAATTAAAATTATTTTAGTAAATAAAAATTATTATTTTGAAATTAATTATACTAAAAACTAAGGATAAAAAATGAAAAATTTTTTAAATTTATTTTTGTAACAATCATTGTTATTATAGTATTAGGCATTATATTTGCAGGCGAAAACACTCCTAACGCTAAAGATTCCAACATCATTAAAATTGGAGAAACACTAAATACATCTAAATTTGCAATCACTGTACATAGCGTAAAAATAGCTCGTAATGTTAATACTAGTAATTTTCTAACAAATTTAGATGCAGAACAAGGTGTATTATATTTAATTATTGATGCTACTTTCAAAAATATATCTAAAGAAAGTAGAATGTTACTAGATGGAGATGTGCTAATTGTATCTAAAGATAATGGTGAAGCACTAAAATACGAAGTATCTGAAGTAATAATGCAAGATGATTGGGGGATATTTTTAGAACCTATGAATCCAGGACTTACAAAAAAGAACTAAAATAGTTTATAAAATTCCAAATAATTTATCAAATATAAGTATATATTACGTTCCTTTTTCTACTCCATCAAAAACATTTATAAAATTAGGAGATTATTAAAATAATTTAGCTTAATATTTATAAGAAATTAAATAATATTTAAACTAGACATTTTTGCCTAGTTTAAATAAACATGCAAATCCACTACTAAAAATAATATTTAAACTAATAAATATATAAATAACTTCTAAACATAAATATTAAAAAATAAATTTCACTAAATGTAAATTTAATATCTCAATTAAATACTAATAAAAGTTATTTCTGTATTTTTTAATGCTTTTCTATATATAATTTAAATTCTCTTCTATCTATTTCAAAATACTACTTTATTCAAGTTTGTGATTGATATAAAAATTACCATTACAAAACATATTAAACAACAATATTTAACTACTTTTACTTTTATAAATAAAAACCTTAGCTTTTATGCAAAAAAGTAACCCGATAAACAATAATAAAAATTAAATCACTTAAATTAATATCCAATAACATTACAAATATAACCTTAACTAAGCAACATACGTTCCACACCTTAAAGCTATAAAATTACTCGTAAATAAAGACTCTAAAGCTAAATTTTAAAGAATAAAACAAATTTCACCAAAAATAATAAACTAAAGAAATAAAACATTAAATGAATCTATTATGAGTAAATAATTTTATTTAATTTTCTAATTAATTTTACTAATAGAATAACTAAATCTTATTTAACTTCATTATAATCTTTTATTTAACCTAACTCTCTTACAATCTAATATCTTTAACTTTTTATCATACTTTGCTTTAATTTTTCTTCTTTAATTTTTAACTTACCTTATTGTTGTTTTAATTTACTTCTTTGTCTTTAACCCTACCTACCTAAAAAACAATTAATCATCTAAGCTTATTAAATACATAATTCTTTAAACATATAAAGCTACTTAAATTAAATAAGCATACTCATATAAATATTTTATACATATAACTTATAAATACTTCTAG